>DATMCB010000142.1:0-6940 GCA_035558835.1 Solirubrobacterales bacterium | reverse complement strand
CGCCGCCGGGGCCGCCGCCGCCGGCGCCGGGATCGCCGCCGGCGCAGGCCGAAGCATCGCCCAGCCGCTCCGCTGGTCGGTCGGCCTCGCGGTGATGGTCGTCGCCGTCAACGCGATCGCCTCGCAGCGCGGTGACACGGTCCTCTTCCGGGGCTCCGAGCTTCCCGTCGTCGGGCGGATCGACGTCACCCTCGAGGCGCTCGCCGAGGGCGGCGTGCTCGCGCTGCGGATCCTCGTCTCGCTGCTCGTCTTCGCCGTCTGGTCGGCCTGCGTCGACCCCGACCGGGTGCTTCGCGCCGTCCGCCCGTTTGCTGCGCGCTCGGCGCTGACGGCGACGCTCGTCAGCCGCCTCGTCCCGACCGCGGCCGCCGACGGCGCCCGCATGGCCGAGGCCGGCCGCCTGCGCGGCCCGGCGGCGGCGCCGGTCGGGCGCGCGGCGCTGGCGCGGCGGCTGGTCGCGGGCTCGCTCGACCGCTCCGTCGACATCGCCGCGACGCTCGAGCTGCGCGGCTACGGGCTCGGTATCCGCTCGCGGCTGCCGCGGCACCGGCGCGAGCCCGGTGAGGGCGGCCTGCTGGCGGCCGGGGTCGCCGGGTTCCTCGCGATCGCGCTCGCCGCAGCTTCCGGCGTCGCCTCCTTCGACGCCTATCCGCGGGTCGCGATCGACCTCGGCCCGGGGACCTGGCTGTTCGCCTTCGCCGTGCCGGCGCTCGCGCTCGCGCCGCTCCTTCCCGATGTCCTCCGTGAGCGGAGGCTCCGGCGTGGCTGAGCCGGCGCTCGAGATCGCCGCACTCGAGTACCGCTACCCGGGAGCCGGGGCGATTGCCCTCGCCGGCATCGACCTGCGGATCGAGGCCGGCGAGTTCGTGGTTCTCGCCGGCCGCTCGGGCTCCGGCAAGAGCACGCTGCTCCGTGCCGCCTGCGGCCTCGTTCCGCACTTCCACGGCGGCGAGGTCTCCGGGAGCGTCGCGGTCGGCGGCCGCTCGACCCGGACCACGGGACCCGCCGAGCTGGCGACATCGGTCGGCTTCGTCGCCCAGGAGCCGGAGACCCAGGTCGTCTCGACGACCGTCCAAGCGGAGCTCGAGCTGCCTCTCGAGCTGCGCGGCGCCGGTGCGGTGGAGACCGCCAGGGCGGTCGAGGAGACCGCTCTGGCGCTCGCGATCGAGCCACTTCTCGATCGCACGACCGACTCGCTGTCCGGCGGCGAGCTGCAGCGGGTCGCGCTCGGGGCCGCGCTCGTTCCGGGGCCGCCGCTGCTGCTCCTCGACGAGCCGACCTCGCAGCTCGATCCGGTCGCCGGCGACGAGCTGATCGCGCTGCTGCGACGCCTCAACGAGGAGTGGGGGGTGACCGTGCTGCTCGGCGAACACCGGCTCGAGCGCTGCCTGGCAGCGGCCGACCGCGTCGTCGCGCTCGACGCGGGACGGGTCCTCTACGACGGAGCACCCGAGGGCTTCGGCGCGGCGGCACTGCGATCGGCGCCGGAGCTGGCGACGCCGGTGACGACGCTCTTCGACCTCGCCGGGATGGACGCGAGCCCGGTGACGGTCAAGCAGGCCCGCGCCCACCTCGGCGCGCCGCCGGTCGCTCCGGGGGCGCCCGAGCCCGCCGGGCGCGGCGGCGCTAATGGTGAAGGGGCGGCGCTGCGCTGCCGGCGACTCCGCGTCGAGCTGCGCTCCGGCGCTCGGTCACGCGAGGTCCTGCGCGGGGTCGATCTAGCCGTCGAGCCGGGCGAGCGGGTGGCGCTGATGGGGCCGAACGGCGCCGGCAAGACGACGCTGCTGCGGACGGCGGCGGGGATCCTCGCGCCGGCCTCCGGCTCGATCGAAGCGCCGGCCGGCGCCGCGATGCTGAGCCAGCGCCCCGACGACTACTTCGTGCGCGAGCGGATCGACGAGGAGCTTCCCGGTCTCGCCGGCTCGGCGGCGCTCGATGCCGTCGGCCTCGCCGTCCCCGCCGGGACGGACCCGCGCGATCTCTCCGGCGGCGAACGGCAGCGGCTCGCGCTGGCGATCGCGATGGCCGGGCGCGGCGCCGGCGGGGATCCGGCGGGTCTCGTCTGCCTCGATGAGCCGACCCGCGGCCTCGACCGCGCCCGCAAGCACGACCTCTCGGCCTGGATCGAGGATCTCGCGGCGCGCGGCGCGGGGCTCCTGGTCGCGACCCATGACGTCGAGTTCGCAGCGCGGTTCGCATCCCGGGTCGTGCTCCTCGCCCGCGGTCGGGTGATCGCCGACGGCGACCCGCTCGAGGTTCTCGGCGGCGGCTGGTACTTCGCGACCGAGACCGCGCGGATCACCGGCGGGCGGGCGATCACGCCGGAGGCGGGGGCGCGGCTCCTGGCGGCTCCGGGTCGCCCGGCCTCCACGATCGGCCGGGAGGCGCGGCCGTGAGCTGGCAGGCGGCGGCGCTCGTGATCCTCGCGCTCGCGATCGTCGCCGGCTTCGCGTGGTTCGAGCGCTCGCGGCCGTCGGCGCGGATCGTCGCCGCCGTCGCCGCTCTCGCCGCGCTCGCCGTCGCCGGCCGCGTCGCGCTGGCGCCGATCCCGAACCTGGTCGCGACCACCGACGTCGCGCTCCTCGCCGGCTACACCCTCGGCGGCGGTCCCGGATTCGCGGTCGGCGCGATCGCCGGGCTCGTCTCCAACTTCTGGCTCGGACAGGGCCCGTGGACGCCCTGGCAGATGGCCGGATGGGGGATGGTCGGGGTCGGCGGGGCGGCGCTGGCGAGGGTCAGTGGCCGTCGGCTCGGGCGCTTGCAGCTGGCGATCTGCGCCGCCGTCGCCGGCTTCGCCTACGGCGCCCTGCTCGACCTCTCGGTGATGGTCAGCTATGGAGGCGAGCAGTCACTCGACCGCTATCTGGCGCTCTCCGCCCGTGGAATACCGTTCAATGTCATCCATGCAGCGGGTAACTTCACGTTGATGCTCGCCGCCGGCCCGGCACTCGTCCGCATGCTCGACCGCTATCGCGACAGGTTCGAGTTCGACTGGCGCGACCGTCCGATCGGGCGGATCGCCGCCTGCATCGCGCTGGCCCTGTGCCTGGCCGCGCCGCTGCTCGCGCCACCGGCCGGTCAGGCCCGCGGCGGGGAGGGGGCGGCGGCGAAGTGGCTGCGCGCCGCCCAGAACCGGAACGGCGGCTACGGGACCGAGCCGCGGGACGCCGACTCGAGCGTCGGGATGACCGGCTGGGCGATGCTCGGTCTCGAGGCCTCCGGGATCAACCCGCTCGACGTCCGCCGCGCCGGCAACACGCCGGTCTCCTACCTGCGCAGCAACGTCGCCGCGATCACCTCGACCGGCGACCTGGAGCGGACGATCATCGCCCTCGCCGGCGCCGGCGTCGAGCCGCGCGACTTCGGCAGCCGCGACCTGGTCAAGGAGCTCCGCAACCGCCGCAACCGCGACGGCTCCTACCAGCAGCAGGTCAACCTGACGGCCTACGCGATCCTCGCCCAGCGGGCGGCCAAGGTCGAGCGCTCGAAGCTCGCCAAGTCCGCGCAATGGCTGCGGAGGATCCAGAACAAGAACGGCGGCTGGGGATCGGTCTCCGGGGCCGTCAGCGAGCCCGACAGCACCGGAGCCGTGGTCCAGGCGCTCGCCGCTGCCCCCGGCGGCAACAAGCAGATCAAGGCGGCGGTCAAGTGGCTGCGCTCGTCCCAGCACGGGACCGGAGGATGGTCGCTGACCGGCGGCGCCTCCTCGAACACCCAGTCGACTGCCTGGGCGATGCAGGGCCTCGTCGCCGCCGGCAGGAACCCGGGCTTGTTCCGCCCCAAGGGCACGAGCCCGTACGACTACCTGAAGCGGCGCCAGCGCTCCGACGGCCACTACGAGTACTCGAGCTCGAGCGACCAGACTCCGGTCTGGGTCACAGCTCAGGGCCTCGCGGCCGCGGCCGGCATCGAGTTCCCGATCGCGGCGGTCAAGCGCGCCCCGAAGAAGCCGAAGAAGGACGACAGCAGCTCATCGGGCGGCTCGGGCAGCACCGGCAGTGGCGGCTACGACTACAGCGGCGGCGGCTTCGGCGACTACGGCGGCGGGACCGGCTACGGCAACTACGGCAGCGGCGGCTACGGATCCGGGGGCGGCGGCTTCGGCGGCTACGGATCCGGCAGCGGCCTCGGTTCCCCGGGGTCGGGGTCGGGCGGCGGCGCGCACAACGGCGGCAACGCCGGCGCCGGGGCCGGCCCGATCACCGAGAGCGAGGGCGTCGCCCCGAGCGGCGCCGAGCGGGAGCGGATCCCGGCTGGCGACGGGGGGATGACGACGACGGCTGCTCCGGACACCCCCGAAGACAAGTTCGAGGCGCCGTCGACTCCCGTCCTGGTCGGCGGTCTCGGAGGCCTGACCGCACTGCTCGGCGTCGGCTTCATCTGGTTCACCCGCCGTTTGCCGTGATCGAGCGCGGCCGAGCGCTGGAGGAGCTTGCGGCCGAGCCCTTCGACGTCGTCGTGATCGGCGGCGGCGTGACCGGCGCCGGCGTCGCGCTCGACGCCGCCTCGCGCGGCTATTCGACGGCGATCGTCGAGCGCGACGACTGGGCGATCGGGACGTCGAGCCGCTCCTCGAAGATGGTCCACGGCGGCCTTCGCTACCTGCAGAACTTCGACCTCGGCCTCGTCCGCGAGGCGTTGCTCGAGCGGCAGTTGATGGTCCGGCTCGCGCCGCATCTCGTCTATCCGACGCCGTACCTCGTCCCGACCCTCGGCGACGATCGCCGCGACTTCAAGATCGGGATCGGGCTGAACATGTACGACGTGATGGCGAGCAACCGCGGCTCGCGCCGCGAGCGCCGCGAGCGGCGCGGCCGTCGCGAGGAGAGCGAGGAGGCACCCGATCTCTCGCAGTGGTCGCCCGACCGGCACCGGACGATCCCCGGCGAGGAGGTCCTCGAGCTGGTCCCGGCGCTGGCGCAGCGCGAGCCGAAGTCGGCGTACCTGTTCTACGACTGCCAGACCGACGACGTCCGCCTCGTCCTGACGATCCTCGGCGAGGCGGAGCGGTTCGGGGCGGTCGCCGCGAACCGGCTCGAGGTCACTTCGCTGCTCGAGCGGGACGGGCGTGCGGGCGGCGTTCGCTGCCGGTGCGGGGAGAGCGGCGCGACGGTCGAGATCGAAGCGGCGAACGTCGTCAACGCGACCGGCGTCTGGGCGGACCGGATCCGACCCGGCGAGATCCTCGACGAGACCGAGGTGCCCCGGATCGCGCCGAGCCGGGGCACGCATCTGACGCTGCCGCTCGAGCTGCTGCCGCTCAACGACGCCGCCTGCATCGTTCCGGCCGGGGCCGACCGCACGATCTTCGTCCTGCCCTGGTACGGGCGGGTGCTGGTCGGGACGACCGACAACGACTACGACGGCGACATCGACCACGTGCGGCCCGGCGGCGACGACGTCAGCTATCTGCTCGACGCCGTCAACTCGTACTTCGGGACGACGCTCGAACCGGACGACCTGACCGGCGCCTACGCCGGCGTCCGGCCGCTGATCTCGACCGGCGATCCGAAGAAGTCGGTTGACATCTCCCGCAAGGCCGAGCTCTACGAGACGTCGTCGGGGATGCTGACGATCACCGGCGGCAAGCTGACGACCTGGCGGCGGATGGCGAAGTCGGTCGTCGATCGGATCGCGATGCGCGAGGATCGCGACGTGCCTTGCCACACCCACGAGATCCCGCTCGGGATGGAGGCGCGCGATGCCGACCTCGATCCGCCCGAGGGGCTCGATGCCGAGGCTCTGCCGGAGGGCTGGCGCGAGCAGCTCGCGTTCCGCTACGGCCACGCGGCGAGCCGCGTGCTCGAGCTCGCGTCGGAGCAGCCCGGGCTGGCGGCGCCGATCGTGCCCGGCCGCCCGGACCTGCTCGCCGAGGTCGCGGTGGCCGCCCGCTACGAGCAGGCCCGCGGCCTCGACGACGTGCTGCTGCGGCGGACCAGGCTGGCGCTCCTCGCCGCCCCCGAGCTCCGCACCGCCGCGTCGGTGACGACCGCCGCCGAGGTGCTCGGTGCCGAGCTCGGATGGGGACGCGACCGGGTCGAGGCCGAGGCGGCCGGCTGGCCGGACGCGCTCGCCGACGCCGGCGCCGATCCGGCGGGGCTCGCCGCCGCGACGTCCACCGGCTGATCTCCGCCGCTGCGCGGCGCGGCTGTCCGCGCGGCTGCCGATATCCTTTCGCCGCCACATGGCCTCGACGCTCGAAACGCAACATCTGTCCGACCTCCACCGGCGGGCCGCCGATCTCGGCATCGAGCGTTTCCGGATGCTCGGCCGCGACGAGCTCGTCGCGGCGATCCTCGAGCGCGATCCCGATGCCGCCGCGACGGAGGCAGCCGGCGGCGCCGGGGATGCCCGTGAGGCCGGTGATGCCCGTGAGGCCCGCGAGCGGCGGCCTCGGCGGCGCCGCGAGCGCGGCGGTCGGCGCCGGGAGGGCCGCGACCAGGAGGACGCGGAGCCCGGCGACGAGGACGAGGACGTCGAGGGCGAGCCGGTCGAAGGCGTCCTCGACATCACCCCGCGCGGGCACGGCTTCATCCGCATCGGCGGTCTCGGGACCGCGGCCGAGGAGGACGTCTACGTATCGCCGTCGCAGATCCGCCGCTGCGAGCTGCAGCGCGGCGACGAGATCGCCGGCCCGGCCCGCAGGCCCCGCCGCGGCGAGCGCTACCCGGCCCTGATCCACGTCGACACGATCAACGGTGTTGCGCCCGGCGAGGAACGGGCGCGCCTCGCCGATGCGACGCCGGTTCACCCGAACCGCCGCCTCGACCTGACGCCGCCCCCGGACGCCCCTCCGGAGGACGCGATACTGCTTCGGGCGATCGACCTGCTGACACCGCTTGCCCGCGGTCAGCGGGTTCTCGTCAACGCTCGCCCCGGCTCCGGCCGGACGACCCTGCTGCGGGCGCTTGCCGGCGCGATCGGGCGGGCCGAGGACATC
>DATMCB010000141.1:0-4635 GCA_035558835.1 Solirubrobacterales bacterium | reverse complement strand
CGGGCGGCGCGAACGGCTCGAGCCCGACCTCCTCGGCAGGCGGGCCGGAGGCGGCGAGCGCCCGGATCCGGCCGAGCTTGCGCGAGCCGAGCCGGCCGAGGCAGGCCACGACCGCGTCGAGCACCGGCTGATACGGGCTCTCGGCCCGGCGCAGGCCGGCGCGGACGAGCTCGAGCGAGACGCGATGGTCCTCGAGCAGGTCGCGGCCGCGGCCGTCGGGGACGATCGCGGCGAACTCGAGCATCAGCGGCAGGTAGTCGGGCAGCTCGTCGCCCGGCGGCTCGACGCCGGCGGCCCGGTACGCGTCCTTCAGCTTCAGCATCGCCATCCCGCGCTGACGGCGGTCGCCGTGGACGTGGTAGGTGAGGTGGAGGCTGCACTGCTTGGCGAAGTCGAAGGAGTCGACGTAATGGCGCTGGAGCTCCCCGAGCGGCTGTGCCGCGTACCAGGCGCTGAACCCGCGCAGCTCCCGCGCCGCCCGCTCCGGCCCGGGGCCGATCTCGGCCTCGGGGACCGCCGCGGCCGCTTCCCGCAGCGAGTCGTCCGGGTAGAGCAAAAGCAGCGAGGCGAGCTTGAGCGGATGGAGCTGCTCAGCCATCAGCGTCACCGTTGCGGCGGACGAGCCGGTCGCGGAGATCGAACCGGGCCGCCGCCGCGACGTCGGAAGGGCTGCCGAGCGTGTCGTCGGTGTCGGCACTGGCGTCGCCGCTCACCGAGCAGCCGGCGAAGTCGACGCCGTTGGTGCCCTGCATGCCGAACGGATCGGGCGCGTCCTCGCCGTGGCGGCGCGGGATCACGTAGCGGTCGTCGTAGTCGCCGATCGCAACCATCTGGAACATGTCCTCGATCTCGGCCGGCTCCATGCCGACGTCACGGGCGATCTCGGTGTCGACCCGGCCGTCGATGTTGGCCGCGCGCATGAACCGCCGCATCGCCGCAAGCCGTGAGAGCGAGCGGCGGACCGGCTCGGGGTCGCCGGCGGAGAGGAACTCGGCCAGGTACTCGATCGGGATCCGAAGCTCCTCGACCGCGGCGAAGAGCCGGTCGGGATCGAGCTCGCCGCCGTGCGGGTCGACCAGCGCCTCGACCGGCGAGAGCGGCGGCACGTACCAGACCATCGGCATCGTCCGGTACTCGGGATGGAGCGGCAGCGCGATCCGCCAGCGCTTGCACATCGCGTAGACCGGCGAGCGTCGCGCCGCCTCGAGCCAGTCGGGCGCGATCCCGTCGCGGAGCGCCTGCTCGCGGACCTCCGGGTCCTCGGGGTCGAGCATCAGGTCGAGCTGAGCGTCGAGCAGGTCGTGCTCGTCCGGCACCGAGGCGGCAGCCTCGACCCGGTCGGTGTCGATCAGGACGATGCCGACGTGGCGGAGGCGGCCGACGCAGGTCTCCGAGCAGACCGTCGTCAGGCCCGCCTCGATCCGCGGGTAGCAGAAGTTGCACTTCTCGGCCTTGCCCGTTTTCCAGTTGAAGTAGACCTTCTTGTAGGGGCAGCCGGAGACGCAGAAGCGCCAGGAGCGGCACGCCTCCTGGTCGACGAGGACGATCCCGTCCTCCTCGCGCTTGTACATCGCCCCCGACGGGCAGGATGCGACGCAGGAAGGGTTGATGCAGTGCTCGCAGATCCGCGGCAGGTACATCATGAACGCCTTCTCGAACTCGATCTTGACCTTGTCCTCGAGGTTGCGCCGGTTCGGGTCGTTGCTCGCCGAGAGCTTCGAGGCCGCCAGGTCGTCGTCCCAGTTCGGGCCCCATTGCAGGTCGAGGTCCTCGCCGCTGACCAGCGACTTCGGGCGCGCGACCGGCTGATGCTCGCTCGCCGGGGCGCTGATCAGGTGCTCGTAGTCGTAGGTCCAGGGCTCGTAGTAGTCGTCGAGCGTCGGCAGGTCCGGGTTCCAGAAGATGCTCGCGAGCTTCTTCAGCCGCCCCCCGGCCTTGAGCTGCAGCCGGCCCTTGCGGTCGAGCTTCCACCCGCCGTTCCAACGCTCCTGGTCCTCGTAGTCGCGCGGGTAGCCGCGGCCCGGCTTCGTCTCGACGTTGTTGAACCAGACGTACTCGGTGCCGGGACGGTTGGTCCAGACGTTCTTGCAGGTGACCGAGCAGGTGTGACACCCGATGCACTTGTCGAGGTTCATCACCATCCCGATCTGCGCTCGGACCTTCATCCGTAATCGACCTCGCTCTTGCGCTTGCGGACGAGAATGAAGAAGTCGCGCTG
Organism: Solirubrobacterales bacterium; assembly: GCA_035558835.1. GTDB lineage: Bacteria > Actinomycetota > Thermoleophilia > Solirubrobacterales > 70-9 > RHKX01. The sequence goes on along the minus strand of DATMCB010000141.1, from coordinate 2,417 downwards.
GGGACCGGTCGGGCCGTAGTAGTTGAAGCTCCACGAGAGCTGCGCGTAGCCGCCGATCATGTGCGAGGGCTTCATCGTGATCCGCGTCAGCGAGTTGTCGGTACCGCCGCGCGAGCCCGACAGCTCGGAGAGCGGGACGTTCACGTGCCGGTCCTGCGAGTGGTAGAAGAGCGCGACGCCGGGCGGGATCCGGTGCGAGACGGCAGCGCGACAGGCGACGACGCCGTTCTTGTTGTAGACCTCGAGCCAGTCGTTGTCGGCGACGTCGATCTTGTCGGCGTCCTCCTGGGCGAGCCACATCGCCGGCCCGCCCCGGAACAGCGTCAGCATCAGCAGGTTGTCCTGGTACTCGGAGTGGATCGACCACTTCGAGTGCGGGGTCAGGTAGCGGACCTTGACCTCGACGCCGTCGCCGGGGTCGGGACTGCCGCCGACACCGACGAGCTGGCCGGCGTCGACCGGCGGCCGGTAGGCGGGCAGGCCCTCGCCGAGGTCGAGCATCCAGGCGTGGTCGACGAAGAGCTGCTGGCGCCCGGTCAGGGTCCGCCACGGGATCAGCAGCTCGACGTTCGCGGTGAACGGCGAGTAGCGGCGCTCGCGCGACTCCAGGCCCGACCACTCGGCCGAGGCGATCACCTTGCGCGGCTGGACGTCGATCTCCCCGAACGTGAGCCGGTCGTCGGCGCGATCCTCGGGCACGTGGGCGAGCTCGAGGCCGGTCTGCGGCTCCAGCGCCCGGAAACCTTCGACCGCGAGCCGGCCGTTCGTCGTCCCCGAGAGCGCGAGGATCGCCTCGGCCGCGTCGATTCCGCGCCGCAGCGACGGGCGCCCGTCGGCCGGTCCGCCGCCGTTCGAGCGGCCGTTGCGGCGAGCGAGCTCGGCGACCTCCGGCGCCGGCTTCCAGGAGACCCCCTTGGCGCCGATCCCGGCCTCCTCGACGAGCGGGCCGAGCGCGTGCATCTTCTCGGCGACCGCCGTGTAGTCGCGCTCGACCGCGGTCAGGCTGGGCATCGTCTTGCCGGGAACCGGCTCGCACTCGCCCGCCTTCCAGTCGCGGACCTCACCGAACGGCTGGGCGATCTCGGCCGGCGTGTCGTGCATCAGCGAAGCGGCGACGATGTCGGTCCGGGTCCCGAGGTGCTTGGCTGCGAGACGGCTGAACTCGGTCGCAATCATCCCGAAGGCGTCCCAGTCGCTGCGCGCCTCCCATGGGGGCGGGATCGCGGCGTTGAACGGGTGCACGAAGGGGTGCAGGTCGGTGCTCGAGATGTCGTGCTTCTCGTACCAGGTGGCGGCCGGGAGGACGACGTCGGAGTAGAGGCAGGAGCCGTTCATCCGGAAGTCGAGCGTCGTGAACAGATCGATCTTGCCGATCGGTGCTTCGTCCCGCCATTCGACTTCCTCCGGGCGGTGTTCGGGCGCCGACTCGTCGGAGCGGACCGCGGCGTCGGGGACGCCGAGCAGGTGGCGGAGGAAGTACTCGTGGCCCTTGCTCGAGGAGCCGAGCAGGTTCGCCCGCCACAGCGACAGGACGCGCGGGAAGTTGGCGGGGTCGTCGGGGTCCTCGCAGGCGAACCGCAGCCGCCCGGACTGCAGCTCGGAGACGACGTGGTCGGCGACCTCGGCTCCCGCCTCCGCGGCCTCGTCGGCGAGGTCGAGCGGGTTGCGGTTGAAGGTCGGATAGGAGGGCAGCCAGCCGAGCCGGGCGGCGAGCGCGTGGCAGTCGGCGGTATGGCGCTCGCCGAGCGCACCGTTGCCGGCCGGCGAGGTGAACTCCTCGGCGCCGTAGGACTCGTAGCGCCACTGGTCGGTCGCCAGGTACCAGAACGGCGTCGCCGGCTGCTGGCGCGGGGGCCGCGACCAGTCGAGCGCGAACGCGACCGTCGACCAGCCGGTGATCGGCCGTACCTTCTCCTGGCCGACGTAGTGGGCCCAGCCGCCGCCGTTGACGCCCTGACAGCCGCAGAAGAGCAGCAGCGCGAGCATCGTCCGGTAGGTCTCGTCGGAGTGGAACCAGTGGTTCGTGCCGGCGCCCATGACGATCATCGAGCGGCCCTCGGTCCGCTCGGCGTTGTCGGCGAACTCGCGCGCCACCCGGATGCAGATGCCGGCATCGACGCCAGTGATCTCCTGCTGCCAGGCCGGGGTTGCGGGAATCGAGGCGTCGTCGTAGCCGCTCGGCCACTCGCCGGGCAGGCCGTCGCGGGCGACGCCGTACTGGGCGAAGGCGAGGTCGAGGACGGTCGTCACGAGGCGGCCGCCCACCCGCTTCGCGGGGACGCCGCGGGCCATGGTCGTCCCGCCCTCGGTCTCGCCGCCGTCGAAGCGCGGCAGGGTCACCTCGACCGCCTCGTCGCCGATGCCGTGCAGGCTCAGGGCGGGATCGACCTGACCGAGGTCGAGGTTCCAGCGGCCGG
>DATMCB010000140.1:0-5083 GCA_035558835.1 Solirubrobacterales bacterium | reverse complement strand
CGCCGAGGTCGCCCGGGTCACCGGCCTGATCGAGCGCGAGGTCGAGCGGATGGGGGCACTCGTCGACGGTCTCCTCCAGCTGGCCCGGCTCGACTCGGGCGGGGAGCCGGCCGAGCCGGCGGCGGAGTTCGACCTCGCCGGCGTCGCCGCCGAGATCGTGGCGGCGCTCGCCCCCGACGAAGCCGGCCGGGTCGAGCTCGACGCCCGATCGCCGGCGATCGTCGTCGGGCACCGCGAGGACGCAGTCCGGATCGCGCGCAACCTCGTCGCTAACGCGCTCGCCTACGGTCGCCAGCGGGTCCGGGTGACGGCCGCCACCGAGGCCGGGGACGGGACGCTCACGGTCGACGACGACGGCCCCGGCATCCCCCTCGCCGAACGCGAGCGTGTCTTCGACCGGTTCGCCCGGCTCGACAGGTCGCGGAGCCGGGAGGGCGGCGGCTTCGGCCTCGGCCTCGCGATCTCCCGCGAGCTCGCAAGCGCGCAGGCGGGCCGGATCGAGGTCGGCGACTCGCCGCTCGGCGGAGCGCGGATGGCGCTGTATCTGCCGAGCGCCGACGCGGGGCAATAAGATGCCGGGCCGATGGCCGAGGTCAACATCATCAACTGGCACGTCAACCCGTGGCGGGCGGATCGCTGGTACCAGGTCTGGATGCCGGCGCTCGAGCGGGCCCCGTCGTTCGGTGCGACCTCCTTCTCGCTGACCCGCTCCGAGGACGACCATCTCCACTTCATCCAGACGACGACCTGGGAGAACCGCGCCGACTTCGACCGCTTCTGGGCCTCCGACGAGATCGCCGACGCCCGCGAGGCCGCCGGCAGCTGGTTCAACAAGCCGGTCCTCCCCGTCTGGCACGTGCTGATCGCCGCCGAGCGCGAATAAGCAGGCACCGCCGGTCCAACCAGTTCCCCGTCGCGGCCGCCGGGGTGCTTAGATTCGGGGCGTGGCCGAGGTCCTCTACTACGCGATCCCGTTCTTCGTCCTCCTGCTGATCGTCGAGGCTCTCTCGTTCCGCTACGCGCGCGACGAGGACGACCTGATCGGCTACGAGATCCGCGACACGCGGACGAGCCTGACCCTGGGCGTCGGCAACGTCACGATCAACGTCGCCTGGAAGCTCGTCGTCGTCGCGCTCTACGCCGCGATCTACGAGCTGACGCCGCTCCGCCTCGACCCCGGTAACCCGCTCACCTGGGTGCTGCTCTTCTTCGCCGACGACTTCTCCTACTACTGGTTCCACCGCTGCAGCCACGAGAGCCGCTTCTTCTGGGCGAGCCACGTCGTCCACCACTCGAGCACCCACTACAACCTCTCGACGGCGCTGCGGCAGACCTGGGTGCCGATGACCTACCTGCCGTTCTGGCTGTGGATGCCGGCCATCGGCTTCCCGCCGTGGATGGTCCTGCTCGCCCAGGCGTGGTCGCTGATCTACCAGTTCTGGATCCACACCGAGCGGGTCAAGCGACTGCCGAAGCCGTTCGAGGCGGTCCTCAACACGCCGTCGCACCATCGCGTCCACCACGGCTCCAACGACGTCTACCTCGACAAGAACTACGGCGGCATCCTGATCATCTGGGACAAGCTCTTCGGGACCTACCAGCCCGAGGGCGAGCGCGTCCGTTACGGGCTGACGTCCAACATCGGCACCTTCAACCCGGTCCGCGCCGCATTCCACGAATACGTGGCGATGTGGCACGACATGAAGCGGGCCGACGGGATCCGCTCGAAGTTCGGCGTCCTCTGGCACGGCCCCGGCTGGGTGCCGCCCGGCGTCGCGTCGGCCGAGATGGAGTCGAACACCCGCGGCTAGACAACTGGGCGACTCGCAGCCCTCTGGGCTGCTCCGAGTTGAATCGGGCGCCGGGCCGTCGGGTCACGCCCCGACGGCCCTCCTGGACCACTACACGGCGGCAGCCGGGACCGCCTCGGCGGCGAGGCCGGCACCGACCTCGGCGAGCACCGCGACCATCGCCGATGCCGCCACGCTCCGCGAACCGGCGTCGAGCGTCCCCGCCCAGACACGGCGGACCGGCGGGTCGGGGATCACCTCGACGAGCGCGACATCGGGGCTCGGCAGCCGCAGCGCCAGATCGGGGATCAGCGTCACGCCCATCCCGGCCGAGACGAGCGCCTGCATGACGGTGTAGTCGTTGCTCTCGTAGGCGACGTCGGGCACGAACCCGGCGCGCTCGCAGCTCCGCAGGGTGAGCTGACGGCACGAGGTCTCGCTGCTGCCACAGAGCCAGGACTCGTCGGAGAGCTCGCCGAGCTCGACGGCCTCGCAGCCGGCGAGCGCATGGCCCGGCGGCAGCGCCAGGTGCATGCGCTCGTCGATCACCGGGGTCAGGTCGAGGTCCGGGTCCGCCGGGAACGGATGGAGCTCGAAGTCGTAGACGACACCGACGTCGAAGCGGCCGCGGCGGAGCGCCGGCAGCGCCTCCTCGGGCTCCGCTTCGGTGAGGCTGATCCGGATCCCGGGATGGGCGTCACGGAAGCGGGAGATCGCCTCGGTGACGACCGTTGCGCTGGCGCTCGCGAAGCTGACCATCCGCAGCTCGCCGGTCTCGAGCCCCGACAGCGAGGCGAGATCGCGCTCGGCCTGCTCGAGCCGTGCCATCGCCGACTCGGCGTGAGCGACGAGCACCCGCCCGGCGTCGGTGAGGACGGGGCCGCCGCGAAGGCGGAGGACGAGCGGCTCGCCGACCTCGGCCTCGAGGTTGGCGATCTGCTGGCTGACCGCCGACTGGGAGACGTAGAGCTCGTCGGCTGCCGCCGAGAAGGAGCCGTGCTCGGCGACCGCCCGGAGGACGCGGAGTCGCTTCAGATCCAGCATGAGTAAACCTTATCACGCTGCGTAGATGAATCTATTGCGCTTATTCCGACCGTGCGCCACCCTGGACTCATCACGTTTCGACCGACCAAGGAGGCCACCATGACCAGCTCGACACTGATTGCCCCGCCGGTCGTCACCGAGACCGAGAAGCGCCGCCAGGAGGGGATCGCGCAGACGATCCGCGAAGCCCGTCGCAATCGCCGCAACCGCCGGCCGCGCCGCGCTCCCGGCTCGCTCGGCGGCTCGCCGCCGGGCGCCGGAGGACGGCTCCTGCAGCTCTGATCGGTGCAGCGATCGGACCCCGAAGGGCGCCCCATGGGCGCCCTTCGTCGTTCCGCGCCGGATCGGATTGGCCGGCTAGTGCTGCTCGAGCGGCGCCATCGTCAGCCCCGCCGCCGCGAGCTGCTCCCAGTAGTGCTCGGCGGGCTCGCGCATGCCGCTCCAGACGATCGCCTGTCCGGTGTTGTGAATCGTGTTCGCGAACGCCATCCCGTTGTCGTAGCTGACCCCGGGAATCACCTGCGAGAGCGTCGCGGCGACATGCTCGAAGGTGTTGTGGTCGTCGTTTCGGACGATCACGCGCCAACCGCCCTGACCCGACCCGGGGCCTGCCGTGCGTGGTCGCTCGATCGTCTCGGTCGTCATCGCTGGCTCGGTAATCGGCCCCGCTGAATCTAGCGCGGAGCGGCGGCGGTCAGGATCGTCAGGGGTTCGGGACCTGGACCTTGAGCTTGTCGAAGAAGGCGACCGCCTCCTTCTTCTTGACCTTCTGCTTGATGCCGTAGACGAGGCCGGTGCCGGTGCTCTTGACGTCCTCGGGGGCCGGGTCCTTGTAGGAGACCATCGACTTCCCGTTCACCTTGCCGACGATGGTGTCGCCCTTGGCGCGGATCTCGAGCGCGTTCCGCTTCTTGATCCCCTTGACCGCGTTGTCCTTGCCCTTCTCGAGCACGACCTTCTTCTCGACGAGCTCCCACTTCCGCGTCTTCGGGATGACCCGGAACACGTAGCCGTCCTTGCGACCGGAGCGGACCGAGACGCCGACGTAGGCGCCCTTGCGGGCCGCCTTCTCAGTCTTCGCCGTGATCTTCGCTTCGGCTCGGACGATCAGGTCGGGCTGCGAAGAATCGCCCTCGACGGGGGTCTTCAGCGCGCAGTTCTGCTTGCCGCTCTTGACGGTGACGCCGAGCGCCGACTTCTTGCGCCACTGGCGCTTGCACTTCTTCTTCTTGCCGGACTGCTTGGTGACCGACCTGTAGTCGTCCTTCGACTTGAAGTCGTTGCTGTAGACCGTGATCCCGGCGAAGGCGGGCACGGCGAGCGCGAGCGCGGCGAAGATCGTGGCTGTCAGTGCGATTCGCTTGGTCATCGGTGATGAGCGTAGCCGGGTCGGCGGACCTCGGTTGGCGCCCGGTTGCCGGGTGCCTCGAACATTGCGAACACGCCGAGAGCGCCGGAGTCGCGGTCGCGCCGTGTCAGCCGAGGACGGTCAGTGGGTCCGCCAGTAGCGCTCGAGGCCCATCCAGACCTGCTCGGGCGGCATCGCCGAGCGGGTCCGCTCCGCAAGCTCGGCCGGCTCGGCGCCGATGCGGCCCTCGAGCTCGGCGAGGAAGCTCTCGCGCTCGGCTTCGCGAGAGCTTGCCGCGAGCCGCTCGAGCTCGGCGAGGGTGGCGGCGAGATGTCGCCTGGGCTCGTCGACCGAGCCGTAGTGGGTGAGTAGCAGCCGCTCCGGCTCGCGCTCGGCGACGAGCTCGATGGACGCCCGCCAGAGCTCGAGATCGATGTCGGGCGGCGGCGTCGGCAGCCAGACCGTGTCGCCGGGCGGGATCCGGACTCCGCCGACGTCGCCGACGTAGGCATCCCCCGCGGCCGAATCGACGTAGACGACGTGATGGGAGGCGTGGCCCGGCGTCGCCAGCACCTCGAGGCCCTCGGCGACCTCGCCGCCGGAGAGCGCGATCAGGTTGCGCTCGGGCACCGCCAGGACCGGCCCCCATAGCTCGTCCATCCGCTCGCCGTAGAGCCTGGCGGCGCTGCGCAAGAGCCGCGTCGGATCTGCGAGATGGGGAGCGCCGGCCTCGTGGACGTAGACGGGAAGGTCCGGGAACCGCTCGACGAGCGCGCCCGTCGCCCCGGCGTGGTCGAGATGGATGTGGGTGAGCAGGAGTGCCCGCGGCCGGCCGCCGGGAAGCTCGGCGAGGACGCGGTCGATCGTGCTCGACGGGCCCGGATCGACGAGGATGCCGTCG
>DATMCB010000139.1:0-3024 GCA_035558835.1 Solirubrobacterales bacterium | reverse complement strand
GTCGAAGTCCTGGTCGACCTCGCCGCGGCGGAGCGGCACGTTGGCGAGCGTCCGGACGCCCGGGCCCGGCGGAATCCGGATGCAGCGAAGCGGCGCGATGACGCCGCGGCGCGCGGCCTGCGCGAGGTCGAAGCGCGAGGTCTGGGTCGGGAAGAGGTCGGCGACGTGGCGGGCGATCAGCGCGCCGGTTGCGGTCATGCCGATGAAGACGGGCCCGTGCCAGGCGCGGATGCAGGCGCTCGTCTTCTCGCCGAGCGCGGTGTGGGCTTCGTCGCAGATCACGATCGAGTAGGCGTCGGAGATCTGGCCGGCGTTGCGGACGAACCACTGGTAGGTCTCGACGGTCACCGGGCCCCGGGCATCGTCCTTGCCGCGCAAGAGCGGCGGCGAGAGCCGGTCGCCGTAGCCGCGGTCGGAGATCTCGCCGATGAACTGGTCGACGAGGTTGCGGCGGTGGGTGAGGATCAGGATCCCGCCGGTCCGCGACGCCTCGACGAAGCCGACGGCGGCGACGGTCTTGCCGGCACCGGTCGCGTGCTCGAACCAGAACCGGCGGCTCGCGTAAGGGTCGTCGGCGGCGTCGGCGACGATCTCCTCGTCCGACTCCTCGTCGGGCTCGTCCCAGTCCTGCGGCTCCTCGTCCTCGCCGAGCGCGTCATCCTCGTCGTCGCCCTGGCCGTTCCCCTGCGCCTCCCCGTTCTTGCCGTTCCCGTTGCCGTTCCGGTTCGAGCCCGGCTCCTCGATCTCGGCGATGATGGCCGCCAGGGTCCCCGACAGCGCGTCGACCTGATGCTCGGAGAGTTCGGCGCCGTCGCGGAGCAGCGGGCGCTCCTCGGCGAGGACGCGCTCGAGGCCGAGCAGCAGCGAGTACTCCTGGCGCCACTTCGGCGAGGGCTCCTCGAACCCCTCCTCGATCTCGAGCAGGGCGGCGTCGAAAGCGAGCCGGCGGGCGGTGCCGGGATGAAGGTCCTCGAGCGTCTCGCCGTCGAGCAGGATCGGCTCCCGCGTGAACTTCTGGACGCGTTCGAGGTCGGCGCCGGATAGCGCTTTGGCCGCGTCGGCGGCAAGTGCGGTGGTTTCTGCCATGCGAAAGGCTTGGTGGCTGCGCCGTTCGGTCAAGACCGAGCGAGCTGCGCAGTAAGCTCGATGGGCGAGGCGGTCAGGTTTCTGGTGCTGGCCGCGGCCCGCGGCCCAACTTTCCCCTCGGGCCGCACAACCATTAAAGCAGCCTCCCAGGCCGGATGAACACCGAGAACCGCAAACCTGCAGCATTGACGGCAGCGGCGCTCCTCGTCGCGGTCATGGCGCTGGCCGCGATCGGCTGCGGCGGCAACGACTCGACGGCCGACCCGGGCGCGAGCGCTCCCGACTACTCGAAGGCGGTCGCGAAGGCGCCCCCGAAGCTGAAGGCGCTCTACGAGCAGGGCGGCAAGATCGCGCCCGGCGGCCTCGACGCCTTCTCGCAGCAACTCGCCGACGTCGAGGGGTACCCGGTCGTGGTCAACAACTGGGCGTCCTGGTGCGGTCCCTGCCGGACCGAGTGGCCGTGGCTGCAGCAGGCCGCCGCCGACGACCTCGACCGGGTCGCGTTCATGGGCGTCAACACCGACGACGAGGACGCGGCCGCACAGACCTTCCTCGACGGCCATCCGGTGCCGTACCCGAGCTTCGCGGATCCCGACAAGGCCTTCATCGACGCGGTTGGAGCGACCACCGTCGGTGGGCTGCCGAACACTCTTTATTTCGACCGCAGCGGCGAGCTCGTCTACACCCACCAGGGTCCCTACACCAGCGAGGCGCAGCTCGACGCCGACATCCAGAAGTACGCGCTCGGCGAGTCCTAGGGCGGATGGTGCGAGCGCCGGTCCGGATCGCCGTCGTGCTGGCAGCGCTCGCCGGCCTCGTCGCGGCGCCGGCTGCGTCCGCGCAGGAATCGACGACGTCCACGACCGTCCCGTCGATCGAGCTCAGCGGCGAGATCTCGCCGGCCACGGCCGGCTGGATCGGCACCGCCCTCTCCGACGCCGCCGACGAGGACGTCCCGCTGGCGATCATCCGCCTCGACACCCCCGGCGGGCTCGACACCTCGATGCGCGACATCGTCAAGGACATCCTCGCCGCGCCGATGCCGGTCGTCGTCTACGTCTCGCCGAACGGCGCCCGGGCCGGCTCGGCGGGCGTCTTCATCACCCAGGCCGGCGACGTCGCGGCGATGGCGCCGGAGACCAACATCGGCTCCGCCTCGCCGATCACGAGCACGGGCGGCGACATCGGCGGCACGCTCGGCCGCAAGATCACCAACGACGCCTCCGCCTACGTGCGCGCTCTCGCCAGCGGCCACGGCCGTAACCCCGACCTGGCCGAGCGGATGGTCCGCGAGGCGACCAACGTCTCCGCCGCCGAGGCGCTCGACGCCGGGCTGATCGACCTGATCGCCCCCGATCAGGAATCGCTCCTCGCCGACCTCGACGGCTTCCAGGTGAAGGGCCCGAAGCGGACCACGCTCGACACCGCCGGCTACTCGATCTCCGAGCGCGACATGCCGCTCCGCTACGAGGTCCTGCAGTTCCTCGTCAACCCCAACGTCGCCTACCTGCTGCTTCTGATCGGGCTGATCGGGATCACCCTCGAGATCTTCTCGCCCGGCGCGATCGTGCCCGGCGCGATCGGCGGGCTCTCCCTCGTCCTCGGCCTGATCGGGACCCTGGAGCTGCCGGTCGCCGCGGTCGGCGTGCTGCTGTTCGTCCTCGCGTTCGTGCTCTTCATAGCCGAGGCCCACCTGCCGACCGGAGGCCTGCTCGGCGTCGCCGGGGTCGCCGCGCTGATCGCCGGGGGCCTGTTGATGTTCGACACCGGCGACGGCGCCTCGCCGGTCAGCCCCTGGGTGGCGGTGCCGGTCGCCGTCGTCCTCGGCGGCGGCCTGCTGTTCGTCGGACAGCGCGTGATCGCCGCCCGCCGGCTCGGCGTCAGGACCGGCGAGGAGGAGCTCCACGGCGCCGTCGCGCACGTCCGCGTGCCGATCGA
>DATMCB010000138.1:0-6383 GCA_035558835.1 Solirubrobacterales bacterium | reverse complement strand
CAGACGCGGCGCCGCGACGGCTTGTCGGTGCCCTGTGCATCCTCGCGGAGCGCCTCGAGCGGCGTCACCCTGGTCGCCCGTAGCGCCGGGACGATCGCGGAGCCGAGCGTCGCGACGATCCCGACGATCAGCGGCACGATGATCGAATCGGCGGTGATGACGACCCCCGACTGCGGCAGCTCGAAGCCGATCGCCTTGAAGGCGCCGGTGACGAGCGCCACGAACCCGAGCCCGGCGACGATCCCGAGCGCCGAAGCGATGATCCCGAGCATCAGCGCCTCGCTGAAGACGGTGGCGAGCACCTGGCGCGAGGAGGCGCCGAGCGTGCGCAGCATCCCGAACTCGCGGGTCCGCTGAGCGACCGTGATCGAGAACGTGTTGAAGATCAGGAAGGCGCCGACGAAGACCGAGATCCCGGCGAAGACGAGCAGGAAGGTCGTCAGGAAGCTGAAGCCATCCTTGATGTCGGCCGACTGCTGGGCGGCGTCCTCGGCGCCCGTCTTCGCCTCGGCGTTCTGGGGCAGGATCGCGTTGATCCGCGTCGAGAGCTCGTCGGGCGAGACGCCGCTCGATGCCTCGACGTCGATGTTGTCGACCTCGCCGACCTTGCCGGTGATCGCCTGCGCCTCGGGCAGGGTGAAGAGCGCGAAGCTGGCGCCGCCGAGCGGGATCCCGGAGCCGAACCTGCCGATGCCCGACAGCGTGTACTCCTTGGCGCCGCGGGCGCCGCTGATCGTGATCTTCTGGCCGACCTGGTAGTCCTCTTCGTCGGCGGTGATCGAGTCGATTCCGACCTCGGAGTCGGTGGCGGGCGCCGAGCCCTCGACCCAGGTGAACGGGTTGAAGGGCTCCGGCTCGACGCTGCCGGCGATCTGCGGCGGCCCGCCCCCGGGCGGGCCGATCCGGTCGCCGTTCTCGTCGAGGATCGCGATCGATGTCGAGTCGTTGATGGCGGGGGCCGCCTTCTCGACCCCGTCGACCGACTCGACCTTGCGGACCAACGACTCGTGCAGCGCCGCGCCCGACTCGGGCAGGTCGAAGCCGGTGTCGAAGGCCGACTTCGGCTGCACGGTGACGTCGATGCCGGCGTTGGCCTCGGCGAAGATGTCGTCGAAGGCCTTGTCGACCGACCCCTTCAGCATGAAGGTGCCGGCGACCATGGCGACGCCGAGCATGATCGCGAGCGCGGTCAGCGCCGCACGCAGCTTCCGCGACGCCAGCCCGCGAAGTGCGAGCGCGAACACGGCTACAGGTCCCGCATCAGGGCGATCACGTCGTCTTCGCCGGAGACCTCCCGGTCGGCGGCGACCTCGCCGTCGGCGAGCACGATCACGCGATCGGCGTAGGCGGCCACCTTCGGGTCGTGGGTGACCATGATCACCGTCTGGCCGAACTCGTCGACCGACCGGCGAAGTAGCCCGAGGACCTCGCCGCCGGACTTCGAGTCGAGGTTGCCGGTCGGCTCGTCGGCGAAGATGACCGCGGGCCGGGAGATCAGCGCCCGGGCGATGGCGACCCGCTGCTGCTGGCCGCCGGAGAGCTCCGAGGGCCGGTGGGCGGCGCGGTCCGTGAGTCCGATCGCTTCGATCAGCCGGTCGCGCCAGGCGGGATCGACGTCCTTGCCGGCGATCCGCACCGGCAGCTCGACGTTCTCGGCAGCGTCGAGGACGGGCACGAGGTTGAAGAACTGAAAGATGAAGCCGAGCTTGCCGCGCCGCAGCTCGGTCAGGCCCTTGTCGTCGAGGCCGGTGACCTCGACGCCGTCGATCCAGGCCTGGCCGGCGGTCGGCTTGTCGAGCCCCGCGAGCAGGTGCATCAGCGTCGACTTGCCGGACCCGGACGGCCCGACGATCGCGGTCAGGTGCCCCTTCGGGAATTCGAGCGTGACGCCGCGCAGGGCATCGACGGCAGCGCCGCCCTCGCCGAAGCGTCGGCTCAGGTCACGGCAGGCGACCGCTCCGTCGCCGGTCGCCGCACCGTCGGGGCTGGCTACGTCTTCGTCGGCCATCCGCGGCGAGGTTAGTGACTTCGACGTGAGAGGATCAGTCCGACCTGAAAGGAGAGACGAATGGCAGGTGCAGATCTGATCGGACGGGCACGGGAACGGCTCCCCGAGGTGCGGAAGACGGGCTTCGAGGTCCGGGCCGGGGCCGCCCGCGGCCCCGCGGTCCTCGGCCCGACGCTCGCGGCGCCGATCGCGGTCGGCGCGCTCGCCGCCGGCGCTGTCGCGGTCGGGGCTCTCGCGATCGGCCGGCTCGCGGTCGGGCATGCTTCGGTGAAGCGGCTCGAGATCGACGAGCTCGAGGTCGGCCGACTCCGTGTCCGCGAACTCGAGATCGTCGAGAAGACCGGGGCGGAGCGATGAAGCTGCTCGCCTTCAGCGACCTCCACCGCGATCTCGACACGGCGGCCGACCTCGTCGAGCGCAGCGCCGACGCCGACCTCGTGATCGGCGCCGGCGACTTCGGCTCGGTCCACGAAGGCGTCGCCGAGACGATCGCGGCGCTCGCCCCGATCTCGGTTCCGACCCTGCTCGTCCCCGGCAACAACGAGACCGAGGACGAGCTTCGCGCCGCGGTCGCCGACGCGGGCTGGAGCGCCGCGGAGATCCTCCACGGAAGTGGTACGAGCGTCGACGGCCTCGAGTTCTTCGGCCTCGGCGCCGGCGTTCCGACGACGCCCTGGGACTGGAGCTTCGACCTGACCGAGGACGAGGCCGCCGCCCGGCTCGCGAGCTGTCCCGAGGGGGCCGTGCTGATCGTCCACTCGCCCCCCAAGGGTCACTGCGACACCTCGTCGGGGGGCGAGCACCTCGGCAGCGAGGCGATCCTCGCCACGATTGAGGGTAAGGAGCCGCTGCTCGCCGTCTGCGGTCATATCCACGAGGCCTGGGGCGATCGATCCGAGGTCGGGGCGACGACCGTCGCGAACCTCGGCCCGCGCGGCGCCGAGTTCGAGGTCTAGGTCGTCTGATGGCCAGGGACACCGCGAAACTGCCGCGCGATCTCTACGAGAGCAAGCTCTACGAGCTCCAGGTCCAGCTCGTCGAGATGGCCGAGTGGGTCCGCCGCGAGGGAACTCGCGTCGCGGTCGTCTTCGAGGGCCGGGACGCCGCCGGCAAGGGCGGCGCGATCAAGCGGATCACCGAGTTTCCGTCGCCGCGCGTCGTCCGCACGGTGGCGCTGCCGGTGCCGTCGGACCGCGAGGGGACGCAGTGGTACTTCCAGCGCTACATCGCCCACCTGCCGTCCGCCGGCGAGGTCGTCCTGTTCGACCGCTCCTGGTACAACCGCGCCGGCATCGAGAAGGTCCTCGGCTTCTGCACCGACGACGAATACGCCCGGTTCATGCGCCAGTGCCCCACCTTCGAGCGGATGCTCGTCGACGACGGGATCATCCTCCTCAAGTACTGGTTCTCCGTCTCCGAGGGCGAGCAGGCAAAGCGATTCGAGGCGCGGATCGACGACCCGCTCAAGCAGTGGAAGCTCTCCACGACCGACCTCTACTCGCGCAGCCGCTGGGTCGACTACTCGCGCGCCAAGGACGAGATGTTCAAGCGCACCGACATCCCCGAGGCGCGCTGGCACGTCGTCGAGTCCGACAACAAGCGCAACGCGCGGATCAACTGCATCTCGCACCTGCTCTCGAGCATCCCCTACGAGCAGAGCGACCAGGAGGCCGTCGAGCTCCCGAAGGTCCAGAAGGACCCCGACTACGTGCGCCCGCCCGAGGATCTCTATGCCTACGTCCCCGATGTCGCCGCGAAGCTGATCGAGGAGGAGAGGAGCTGAGGCGGGCCGACTAGAGGTGGCGCTCGTCCTCGGAGACCTTCGGCATCTCGCTCGTGACCCGCTGCATCGTGCCGAGGAAGCGGTGCACCTCCGGGTAGAGGATCGGCTTGCCGTTGTTGAGGACCGCGACCGAGATCGCCCGCTCGGGATCGGCCCAGGCGAGCATGTTGGTGAAGCCGAGATGTCCGAAGGCGTGCTGGGTGTCGAGGCCGTAGAGGCTGAGAACGCGGGAGCCGAGCATCAGGCCGTAGGAGAAGCGGGTCGGGAAGCCGAGCGAGAGGTCGACCTCGAGGTGTGAGCGCTCGACGAGGGCGTGGCGGATCGTGTCGGCCTCGATCACCCGGACGCCGTCGATCTCGCCGCCGCAGCGCATCACCTCGAAGAAGCGCGAGAGCTCGTTGGCGGTCGTGATCGTGTTCGCGGAGGGGACGATGCCGGTCAGGAAGCGAGGGTCGTTGGTGATCTCGACGAGATCGTCGAGGCCGGAGCCGAGCGCACGGCTGAGCAGCGTCGAAAGCGGCGGCACCGTCCGCGGCCCGGTGATGTAGTTGAGGGCGACGGCATCGACGTCGGCGGGGTCGACCCCGTAGTTGGTCCATCGGAAGCCGAGCGGGTCGAGGAACTCCTCGGCGAGCACGGTGCGGATGTCCTTGCCGGTGACCCGGTGGACGATCTCGCCGAGGATGAAGCCGCCGGAGACCGCGTGGTAGGCGAGCTGGGCTCCCGGCAACGTCGTCGGCTTCGCGTCGCAGAGAACCTCGCAGAGGTACTCGCGGTCGTTGATGTGCTCGAGGTCGAGCGCCTCGCGGGGCAGGTTCGGGACGCCGGCCTTGTGGGCGAGGACGTGGCCGATCGTGATGCTGCGCTTGCCGTGGCGCTCGTATCCGGGGATGTGCTCGCTGACCGGGTCCTCGAGGTGGAGGAAGCCGCGCTCGCAGAGCTTGTGGACGACGAACGCGGTGATCGCCTTCGACGTCGAGTAGACGCAGAACGGCGTGTCGGTCGTCGCCGGCACCTTCTCGGCGTCGCCGCGATCGCGGGGGCCGTTGCCACGGGCGTGACCGATCGCCCGGTCGATGATCACCTCGCCGTGGCGGCGAACGCAGACCTGCAGGGCCGGATGGACGCCACTCCGGTACCAGTCCGTGCAGGCCCGCCAGATCGCGTCGACGTTGCCCCGGGTGACGCCGGCCGCTTCGGGATCGGCCTCCGCGGCGATGGTCGTGACCGCTTCGAGGTCGCGCGGGATCCGGACCCGGCGCAGCGGGTCGGGGACGATCGGGATGCGCGGGACCGTCGGCAGCCGGTTCAGCGCCGCCAGGCCGGGCGGCAGGGGCGGCTTGACCACCGTTCCCGTTGCCCGGCCTGCCTAGACGACTGCGATGAGCGCGGGGCTCAGCCCTGCGCCGCCGTCTTGTCCGCGGCGGCGGCCTCAGAGGTGCTCTTCGCCGCCCTGTCCTCGTAGGCGGCCCGCTCCTGCTCGTCGACCTCGGCCAGCACCTTGTCGGCCTTCAGCAGCCGGGCGATCGCCTCGCGGCCGCTGCGCGGGACGAGGCCGAGGATCACCGAGATCCCCGCCGACGACTTCGGCACCCAGACGTCGAAGCGGTTCGTCTCGATCGCCTCGACGATCGCCTCGGCCACCTCCTCCGGCTCGAGCTTCTTGACGCCGCGCGTGTCGGTCAGGCCGCTGCCGAGCTCGGTGTTGACCACCGCCGGCATCACGCACGAGACCTCGATTCCCTTGTCGATGTTCTCGAGCCGGACCGCCTCGCTGAGCCCGACCACGGCGTGCTTGGTCGCGCAGTAGGTGGCGCCGCCGGGCAGGCCCGCCTTCCCGGCCTGACTGGCGATGTTGACGATGTGGCCGCTGCCGCGCGGAAGCATCCGCTCGAGCGCGAGCTTGGTGCCGAAGATGACCCCGTGAAGGTTGATGTCGATCATCGTCTTCGCGGTCTCGTCGCTCTCATCGGCGAAGGTCCCGACCGGCATGATCCCGGCGTTGTTGATGACGACGTCGACCGGTCCGAGCTCGCTCTCGGCGTTGTCGAGGAAGCGGCTGAACGATTCACGGTCGGTGACGTCGAGCTCGAAGGCGACGCAGTTGCCGCCGAGCTCTGCGGCCGTCTTCTCGGCGAGCTCGCCGTGCAGGTCGCCGATCGCGACCCGGGCACCACGGCGGATCAGCGACTGCGCCGTGCACTTGCCGATCCCGCGGGCCCCGCCCGTGATCGCCACAACCATCCCCGCTACCGACTTGACCTGCTTACGCGCCATTTCAGGCTCCTCTCCACGATTTGAGCGCTCGATCGCCAATCATCGCGCAACCGGGCCCGCGACGCGGCAACGGGTTCCGGCTCAGGACCCGAGCACCGCGACGGCGACCGCCAGCGCGACGGCGGCACGGTCCTCGAGCGAGTCCACCAGGAGGTGCTCGGCGGGGGAGTGGGCGGCGCCGCCGAGCGGGCCGAGGCCGTCGATCGCGAGCGGCAGGTACGGGGCGAGGTTGCTGGCGTCGCTGGCACCGCCCCGCGAAGTGCCGGCGATCGGCCGCCCGAGCAGGCGCGAGGCGCGCTCGAGCGGCCCGGCGGC
>DATMCB010000137.1:0-7146 GCA_035558835.1 Solirubrobacterales bacterium | reverse complement strand
TGAGCGGCGCCAGCGCCCTGACGATCGTGGCCGGACGCGAGCTGGTGGACCCCGCGGAGCCTGAGCTGATCAGCGTCGCCGAGCACGACGGCGAGCTCTACACGCGCTGGCGGTTTCGCGCAAGCAGCGGTCGGTGACCGCTGCGCAGCGATGTCATTTTCCGCACGGATAGTGCAGAAATTCCTGCACCTGCCGCGGATCCAAGCCCCGGTGCGCTAGTAATCAGGGCCGATGGCAGTTGCGAAGACAGGGTCCGTGGGGGCGGCCCGCAAGCAACCCCTGGACGTCCCGGTCGTCGAGTTCAAGGACGTCACGAAGGTCTACGACGGCGGCTCCGTGGCCGTGCAGTCCGCGAACGTGCGGATCGGCCGCGGCGAGTTCGTGTTCCTCGTAGGACCGACCGGGTGCGGCAAGTCCACCTGCATGCGGCTGCTCATGAAGGAGCTCGAGCCGAGCCGCGGCGAGGTGTCGATCGCCGGCCGGCCGCTCTCGGAGGTGCCGCGCTCGCGCGTGCCGTACCTGCGGCGCAACATCGGCGTGGTCTTCCAGGACTACAAGCTGCTGCCGAACCGGACGGTGTACGACAACCTCGCCTACACGCTCCAGGTGATCGGCGAGCCGCGCAAGGAGATCCGCCGCAAGGTGCCGGACATCCTGCGGCTCGTCGGGCTCTCGACCAAGCTGCACAACTTTCCCGACGAGCTGTCGGGTGGCGAGCAGCAGCGCGTCTCGATCGCGCGCGCGTTCGTGAACCACCCGCCGCTGCTCCTCGCCGACGAGCCCACCGGCAACCTCGACCCCGAGACTTCGATCGGGATCATGCAGCTCCTCTACCGGATCAACCGGACCGGCACGACCGTCGTCGTCGTCACCCACGACCGCGAGATGGTCGACAAGATGCGGCGCCGCGTGATCCAGCTCTACGACGGCCGCGTCATCCGCGACCAGGCCGCCGGGATGTACGCGACCGACGAGGACACCTCTGAGTTCGGCGCCCGGGTCCGCAGCGAGCTCGGCGTCGCCGAGCCTGATGACCTCGACGACGGCGGGGCGGTGCTGTGAGTCGCCTCACGTTCTTCCTCAGCGAGGCGTATCGAGCGCTTCGCCGCAACGCCGCGCCGTCGCTGGCCGCGATCGTGACGATCGCGGTGACGGTGCTGCTGATCGGCGTCCTCGTCCCGGTCCTCGACGCGAGCGGCTCGAAGACCGATGACGTCCGCAGCCAGCTCGAGCTCAAGGTCTTCCTCTTCGACGACGCGACCAACAACGAGATCAGCAACCTCCAGGACAAGATCGGCGCGATCCCCCACGTCGAGAACGTCGAGTACGTCTCCCCGGCTGCGGCCCTGAAGATCCTCGAGGACCGGCTCGAGGACAAGAGCCTGCTCGATCAGCTCAACAGCAACCCGCTGCCGCCGGCCTTCAACGTCAAGGTCGACAACCCCGACAACCTCGAGTCGGTCCAGACGGCGCTCTCCCCACCGGACTCGGCGGGCAAGCCGCAGCCGATCAGCGCCGCCATCGACGAGATCGTCACCGGGGAGCAGACGCAGCAGATCCGCGAGGTCACCGGGGCGGTGAAGATCCTGCTCGCCGTGATCGCCGTCCTGCTCGCCATCGCCTCAGTGTTCCTCGTCGGCAACACGATCCGCCTGTCGATCTACGCGCGCCGCCGCGAGGTCGAGGTCATGCAGCTCGTCGGCGCCACCAACTGGTTCATCCGCTGGCCGTTCGTGATCGAGGGGCTGGTCGTCGGCCTGTTCGGCGCGCTGATCGCGGTCGGCATACTGTTTCTCGGCAAGGTGACCATCGTCGACCCGCTGTCTGACAACTTCGCTTTGGTCGAGAACCTCAACACGATCTCCTTCGGACCCCTGATCGCCGCACTGGTGACGGGCGCGATGGTGGTCGCGGCGCTCGGCAGCGGAGTGACGCTGCGCCGCTTCCTCCGCATTTGAGCGACGGTCGCCGCCGCCTCCCGACGTTCGTCCTCGGCGTCGTCGCGGGGGCCGCGGTAGCCATTGCACTGCTCGCGTTCGTCGGGCCCCTACAGGACCTGCTTCCCGACAACCGGACCCCGAACCGGACGGCGGAGGCGCAGCAGGTCATCGAGGACTCCTACTTCCGCCCGACCGACACGGAGGAGCTCGAGAACGCCTCGATCAACGGGATGGTCAAGCGGATCAGCAAGGAGAACGACGACAAGTTCTCGCACTACTTCGACCCCGCCGCCTACAAGCGGTTCCAGGCCTCCACCTCCGGCGAGTTCTCGGGGATCGGCGTCACCGTCACCGAGACGAAGCAGGGTCTGCGGGTCGCCCAGGTCTTCGCCGGGGCGCCGGCGAAGGATGCCGGGATCGGGACCGGCGATCTGATCGTCGGCGTCAACGGCAAATCGATCGCCGGCGTCTCGGCCGACGTCGCCGCGGCGCGGATCAAGGGCCCGGCCGGGACCAGCGTCCGCCTCACCGTCGTCGACGCCAGCAGCGGCGAGAAGCGGCAGGTCGAGGTCCATCGCGCGAACGTCAAGGTCCCGGTCGTGGCCGGCAAGCTCGAGAAGGCCGGCGGCCACGAGATCGGCTACGTCGCCCTCGCCGGCTTCACCCGCGGGGCCCACGGCGAGCTTCGCGACGAGATCGCGAAGCTCGATCAGCGCGGGGCCGAAGGCCTCGTCTTCGATCTCCGCGGCAACGGCGGCGGCCTCGTCGACGAGGCCGTCCTGGTCCAGTCGATCTTCCAGAAGGAGGGCCCGGTGCTGACCATCGAGGGGCGGACCCGCGACAAGAAGACCTTCGACGTCACCGGCGATCCGCTCGAGGGAATCGGCCCGATCGCGGTGCTCGTCGACGGCAACACCGCGTCGGCATCGGAGATCGTCACCGCGGCGCTGAAGGAGAACGACCTCGCGACCGTGATCGGGACCCGCACCTACGGCAAGGGCGTCTTCCAGGAGGTGATCCCGCTCGACGCCGGCGGCGCCCTCGACCTCACGGTCGGCGAGTACCTGACCGCAAACGGCACGTCGATCCTCGGCAAGGGGGTCGTCCCCGATCGGCGGGTCGTCGACGAGGACCCGAGCAACGGCGACGCGGTGCTCGACGCCGGGCTCGATCAGGTCGCCTCCGACTTGCCGGGCAACTGATGCCCGAATCCGCCGATCCGGGGCGCCCGCGCGCGCTCGTCGTCGCTCGTCGTGGGCGCTTCTGGGTCGGCGAGCCGCTGTTCGAGCGCGGCCCCCAGGTGAGCCTCGCCCGGGGCCGCGTCAAGGTCGCGCCGGGCGGGATCGCGCTCTGCCGGATCGATCATCGTGGCGGCCAGCCGATCGTCGACCTCGGCCGTGCCGACAACGCCCGCGACGTCGTCACGGCGCTGATCGCCGACCGGGGGCTGCGCCCGACGTTCCGGGATCGTCACGAGGAGGAGGCGCGGAGCGCCGTCGCCCGCCTCGAGCGCGACGCCGGCCGGCGTCGCGACCTGACCGCCGAGCCGACCTTCACGGTCGATCCCGCCAGCGCCCGCGACTTCGACGACGCCGTCTCGGCCCGAGCGGAGGGCGGCGGGTTCCGGGTCTGGGTCCACATCGCCGACGTCGCCGCCCACGTGAAGCCGGAGAGCGGGCTCGACCGCGAGGCATTCCAGCGGGCGAACTCCACCTATGCGCCCGGCACCGTCAGCCCGATGCTGCCCGCTTCGCTGAGCAGCGACGCGTGCAGCCTCAACCCCGGCGTCGAGCGGCTCGCCGTGACGGCCGAGATCGAGCTCAGCGAAGCGGGGAAGGCTCGCTCGGCGAGCTTCTACCGCTCGCGGATCCGATCCGACGCGCGCCTCGACTACGACCACCTCGACCGGATCTTCGCGGGGGCCGAGGGGGCCCCGGAGCCGGTCGCGGCTGCGATCGCGACGGCTCGGCGGGCGACCGCGGCGATCGCCCGCTCCGCCCGCTCCGGCCTCGAGGTGACGGGCTCGGAGCCGGAGTTCACGTTCACGCCCGAGGGCGACGTCGAGGCCGCGCACGCGCTCGTCCAGACCGAGGCCCACCGTCTGATCGAGAAGCTGATGATCCTGACCAACGAGCAGGTCGCGCGGCTGCTCGAGCGCAAGGAGGTGCCGACGCTCTACCGCGTCCACGAGCAGCCCGACCCGGCCAGGGTCCGGGTGCTGATCGACCAGCTCGCCTCGCTGGGCGTCCCGACCCCGGCGCTCGGCGAGACCGCGGGCCCGAGCGAGGCCGGGGAGACGGCGATCGAGGCGAGCCGCCTGGTCGCGGCCGAGGCGAAGCGGCGCGGTCACGGCGCCGCCAGCCTCTCGTCGCTGGTCCTCCGGGCGCTGAAGCCGGCCCGCTACAGCGAGGTCAACCTCGGGCACGCCGGGCTCGGCAGCAGTGCCTACTCGCATTTCACCTCGCCGATCCGCCGCTACCCGGACCTGATCGCACACCGCGGACTGCTCTCGGTCATCGACGGCAGCGAGGAGCGTCCCGACGTCCACGCGGTTGCCGGGGCCGCGGTCCACTGCTCAGACCGCGAGCGCGACTCGATGCGGATCGAGCGCGACGGCGACGACATCTGCGCCGCCTTCCTGCTCCGCCGGGAGCTGTTCGAGCGCGGCGCCGAGGCCAGCTTCGCCGGCGAGGTGTCCGGCGTCATCCCGGCGGGTGCTTTCATCCGCTTCGGTGGCGAGCACGCCGACATCTACGAGGGCTTCTTCCCGGCCCGGCGGATGCCGGGCGAGCGCTTCGAGATCAACGAGGTCGAGTCGGCCTTGATCGGGATGCGGACCGGTAAGCGGGTCGGGATCGGGGACGCGATCGAGGTCCGGGTCGAGTCGGTCGAGCCGGCCCGTGGACGCGTCGACCTGCTCGCCGCCGGCGATGCTCGCGACGGTGGAAGGCCACAGCGCCGATCCGGGCGGGGGCGGGGGCGGCGATGACCGAGGCGAAGCGCGGCCCCGACGTCGCGACGAATCGGGCGGCGCGGTTCTCCTACGAGATCGTCGAGACCTTCGAGGCGGGGATCGTTCTGACCGGTACCGAGGTCAAGTCGCTGCGCGACGGCAAGGCGCGCCTGCAGGATTCGTACGCGGCAATCGAGGAGGGTGAGGTCGTCCTCCGCGGCTCCTACATCCCGCCGTACCCGCCCGCCCGCGACAACCACGACCCGGAGCGACCGCGGAAGCTGCTCATGCACCGCTGGGAGATCGAGCGGCTGATCGGCCGGATGCAGCGCAAGGGCCTGACGCTGATCCCGACGCGGATCTACTTCAAGGGCAAACGCGCCAAGGTCGAGCTGGCGCTCGCCCGCGGCAAGCAGCAGCGTGACAAGCGGCGCCAGATCCGCGACCGCGATGTGGCCCGCGACATCGAGCGCGAGGTCAAGCATCGGAACCGCTGAACGGCACCGTTCAAGTCCATCGGGCGGGCCTCGCGAACACCCGCTGCCCTTGCTTGAATGTCGATGTCGGGCGGAACAGAGAGGATTCGATTGAGCGAGCAGGATCAGCAGCAGGGGCCGGGAGCTCCGGAGCCGGGCGCCGCCCCACCGCCACCGCCGCAGGGCGCCCCACCTCCGCCGCAGGGCGCCCCACCTCCGCCTGCTGCCGATCAGGCCGCACCCGCCGCGCCTGCCGGCGCCCCGGCACCGGCTCCGAGCGTCCCGCCGCCCGGTACTCCGCCGCCCGCTACGGCGCCCCGCGTGGTGACCCCGGCTGAGGACCCGCGCGAGCGGAGAAAGCGCGATCGCGAGGAGAAGAAGCGCCAGCGCGATGAGCTCAAGGCCCGCCGCCGGGCCGAGCGTGAAGCGCAGAGGCAGCAGCGGGCCGAGCAGAAGGCCGCGCGCCGGCGCGGAGCGACACCGCCGGCCCCGGCGCCGCCCGCCGGCGCTGCCGCCCCGGTTTCCCCGGCGGCGGAGGCGACCGGCGAGGCGACGCCGCCACCGGCCGCGGCAGCCGCAGCGCCGGCGCCCGCAGCGCCCGACGGGCCGGCCGCGCCGGCAACGGACCGGAAGGCGGCACGGGAGCAGAAGAAGCGCGAACGGGCCGAGAAGAAGGCGGCCACGAGGGCCGAGCGCGACCGCGCCCGCGAAGAGCGCCGCCAGGCGATCGCCGAGAAGAAGGCCGCGCGCGCGGCCGCGAAGGGAAGGCCGGCGCCGGTGATGACGCCGCCGCCACCGCCCCCGGAGCGGCCCGCGACTGCCGAGTCGAAGTCGGATCCGAGGCTCGCCCTCGGCGCCGCCGCGGTCGCCGCTGCCGGCGCTGGCGCCGGAGCTGCGGTTGCCCGGTCCGGCGACGAACCGGCGGGACAGGAGCCGCCACCCGGCCCGGCCGAGACGCCACCACCCGCGCCGCCGCCGGCGACGGCCCCGCCCCCGCCGGCCGAGACACCACCACCGCCGCCGCCGCCGAGCCTTCCTCCCGAGGCCGAGGTCCCGGGCGCACCCGGGGTCCCGGCGACACCGCCGCCCGAGTCTGCCGAGGTCCAGCCCCCCGAGGCCGGTGCCGAGGAGGCGGGCGAGCGGCTCGAGGTTGCCCAGCAGCGCGAGGACGATGCGCTCGTGCGCGCCCGTGAGGCCGAGGCATCGGCCGAGGCCGATCGCCGGATCCGTGAGGCCGAGGGGCTGAGGATCGCCGCCGAAGGCCAGGCCGCCGATGCCGAGATGACCGCCGGCGACCGGGACCGCCGCGAGGAGGACGCCAGCGAGGAGGGCCCCGGCGAGGAGGACGCCAGCGAGGAGAACCCGTTCGCGAACGAGCTGCGGGTCGCCGACAAGCAGATCGACCGCCGCCGGCAGCGGGATCGCGAGCTGGTCGAAGAGCTCGACGACACGGAGCGCCGGATCGGCGAGAAGCGTGAGCGAACCGAACGCGCGCTCGAGGAAGCGCGAGCGCGGCTCGAGAAGATCGAATCGCAGGCGGGCGAGGCGGAGGAGCGCGCCACCAGGGCCGAGAAGCTCGCCGACCTGCGCCAGCAGGAGGCCGATCGGGAGCACCGTCTCCAGGAGATGCTCGCCCGGATCAACGATGCCGAGAACCGCGCTCGCGAAGCCGAGAACCGCGCTCGCGATGCAGTCGCCGGCGTGGCCCAGCCGCTCAGCGCGGGCGCGGCCGCCGCGGGGTCGGCTGCGGAGCGGACTCCGGACGTGGAGCCGCCCG
>DATMCB010000136.1:0-9206 GCA_035558835.1 Solirubrobacterales bacterium | reverse complement strand
GCGGCGCAAGAGGTCGCCGGCGAAGTCACGAACCTCTGACGGGCCGGGAGGCGCCGGGCTCGGCGTCATCGGCCGGCTTGCGGCCCAAGGCCGCGGCGCCGGTCTCTTCCTTGATCCGACGCCTCCCGGCCTCGTCAGTCGACTGCGGCTGTCAGTGACGCTCGCCGTCGCGCTGGCGGCGGCGGTCGCGGCGGACGTGCGGCCACAGCCAGCCGGCGAGGGCGCCGAGGGCGAAGGTGATGATGAGGACGAAGAAGAGCGGCGTGCTCGTCGTCGCGACGATGAAGTCGACCTCGACCTCCTGGGAGTTCTGGACGATGAACACGAGCGCGACGACCGCGACGACGATCGCGGCGTAGAAGCGCCAACTCCGGTCCTTCTTCGGTCGCTCGCCGGGAAGCGGCGATGCACCGCGATGCGTCCGGCTCTCCATCGGGGCCGGACCCTACCGGCTTTCCCTGACGGCGAGGCGGCTGTCCGTCTCTGAATATCCCCTGATCCGGGCGATTCCGGCACATCGCCCGTGCCACGCGTGAGCCGTCCCGTCCTAGCGTCGGCGCATGGCGGCGAGGGGCCCGGGGTGCCGGGGGCAGGCGACGATCGAGTACGTCGGCGCCCTGCTTCTCGTCGCGGCGCTGCTGCTCGCGCTGATCGCATTCGCAGGTCTCCGGCCGCCCGGCTTGGGGCTGGCGCGGACCGTCCTCAACGCGCTCGTCTGCGCCGTCGATCGGGATTCCTGCGACGGAGCCGCGCCGCCCGCCTCGGCGATCGAGGCGACCTACGGAGCCGAGATCGCCGCGCTCCTCGCCGACCACGTGCCCGACGTCTTCTTCGAGCGTGACGACTTCGTCTCGCTTCCGGTCGACTTCCGCCGCTGCCGCGAACGGAGCTGTGCCGACACGATCAGGGGCGGCCCCGTCCATGCGACCCAGACCGGGCTACGGCCCGTCGCCTTCACCCACGTCGTCGACTGTCGCGACCCCGGCTCGGCTATGGACACAACCGACTGCACCGGTGGCGAGGGCAACCTCTATCTCCAGTACTGGCTCTACTACCCGGAGTCCCTGACGCACGGTCTCGGCCGCCTCGGCGGCTTCCACGAGGACGACTGGGAGTCGCTGCAGGTCCGGATCGGACCCGACGGGGAGGTCGCAGCGCGGGCCAGCTCCCACCACGGCTACAACGGCTCGAGTGGCGGCCTCGGCAGCGTCGCCAGCGACACCGGGCTGCGGCCGCGATCCGCCTGGGAGCCATGGAGCGGCGCGCTTCACGTCGCCGCCGGCAGCCACGCCGGGACGACTACGCCGGCGATCGGCGACAGCCGCGGGATCCATGGCGACGACATCCTGCTGGTCCCCGCCGAGCCGGTCGCGGCCACGAGTCGCGACCGCTTCGCGGTGGTGCCGCCGTGGCGCAAGGAGGTCTGGAACCACCCGGAGGCGATGGGGACCTGACGGGCTTTCACGAGACTTTCACCGATCGTTACGGAGCGCGGCTAAGCTGGATCGATCCCGGCGCCTACGAAGGCAACCGATAGGACGGAGATCGCCGAGCGGCTGGCGGAAGCGCGGGAGCGGACCCTGCTCCTCGTCGAGCAGCTCGACGACGAGCAGCTCAACACGGTCTACTCGCCGCTGCTCAGCCCGCTCGCCTGGGACCTCGGGCACATCGCCAACTTCGAGGAGCTCTGGCTCGTCCAGACCGCCGGCAGCCGCGAGCCGCTGCACGGCGGCCTCGGCCGGCTCTACGACGCGATCGAGAACCCGCGGGACGGGCGCAACGAGCTGCCGATCCTCCGCGGCGCCGAGCTCCGCGCCTACATGGACGAGGTCCGCGAGCGGGCGCTCGAGGTGCTCGACGAGATCGATCTCGAGGACCCCTCCGACCCGGTGCTCCACGACGGCTTCGCCTACGAGATGCTGATCGCCCACGAGCAGCAGCACAACGAGACGATGCTGCAGCTCCTGCAGATGGTCGCCGGCTACGAGCCGCCGCTCGCGCCGCCTCCGGCCGCCGCGCCCGATCCCGGCGGTCCGGAGATGGTCGCCGTCGCCGGCGGCGTCCACGAGGTCGGTGCCGGATCGTCGGGGTTCGCCTACGACAACGAGCGACCGCGCCACGAGGTCGAGGTCGCGCCGTTCTCGATCGACAGGCGGCCGGTCAGCAACGCCGACTTCGCGGCGTTCGTCGCCGCCACCGGGGCCGAGCCACCGCTCTACTGGGAGCCCGACGGCGCCGGCACCTGGGTCGACTCGCGGTTCGGGCGCGGCGCCGACCTCGACCCGCTGGCGCCGGTGATCCACGTCGACCATCGGCAGGCCTCCGCCTTCGCGGCCTGGGCCGGCAAGCGACTGCCGAGCGAGATCGAGTGGGAGATCGCCGCCGCCGGCTCCGATCCGGCTGCCGCCAACCTCGACCACGACCGGTTCGGGACGCGCCCGCCCGATCCCGCCGGAGCCTCCGCCTGTGACGCGCTCGGGATGCTCGGTGACGTCTGGGAATGGACCGGCTCAGTGCTGACCGGCTACCCGGGCTTTCAGGCTTTCCCCTACCGCGAGTACTCCGAGGTCTTCTTCGGCCGCGGCTACCCGGTGCTCCGCGGCGGGTCCTGGGCGACCCGGCGTGACGTCGTCCGGCTCAGCTTCCGGAACTGGGATCTGCCCGAGCGGCGTCACATCTTCGCCGGGATCCGCTGCGCGGAGGACGGCTGATGGACACCAAAGCGACAGTCGAGATCGCCGTCGAACTGCCCGAGGGCGGCGCCCTCGCCGGGATCACCGAGGTTGTCCGCGAGGGCCTGTCGAGCCCGTTCAAGGAGCTGCCGCCGAAGTACTTCTACGACGAGCGCGGTTCGGAGCTGTTCGAGCGGATCACCGAGCAGCCCGAGTACTACCCGACCCGCTGCGAGCGCGAGATCCTCGACGCGCGGGCGGCCGCGATCGTCGCGGCCGCGAAGCCGCGGACGCTGATCGAGCTCGGCTCCGGGGCGGCCGCGAAGAGCCGCGTCCTGCTCGACGCGATGCGCGACGCCGGGACGCTCGAGCGATTCGTTCCCGTCGACATCGCCGAGGGCATCACCCGCCGGGTCGCCGCCGAGCTGGTCGACGAGTATCCCGGGCTCGCGATCGAGGGGGTCGTCTGCGACTACGAGACCCATCTCGAGCGGACTCCGCGACCCGAGGGAGCCCTGATCGCGTTCCTCGGCGGCACGATCGGCAACTTCCGCCCGGCGCCGCGACGCTCGTTCCTGGCCCGGATCGCGACGCTGATGTATCCCGGCGACCGCTTCCTGCTCGGCACCGACCTCGTCAAGGACCGCGCGCGCCTCGAAGCCGCCTACAACGACGCCGCCGGCGTCACCGCCGAGTTCAACAAGAACGTGCTCAACGTGCTCAACCGCGAGCTCGACGCCGATTTCGACCTCGACGGGTTCGAGCACGTCGCCTTCTGGGATCCGGACAACGAGTGGATCGACATCCGCCTCCGCGCTCTCGCCGAGCAGTTCGTCGACATCCGCGCGATCGACATGCGCGTCCACTTCTCCCGCAACGAGGAGATGCGGACCGAGATCTCGACCAAGTTCACCCGCGAGCGGATCGAGTCGAGCTATGCCGACGTCGGTCTCGAGCTGACCGATTGGTGGACCGACCGGGACGGGATGTACGCCCTCAGCCTCGCGCGGCGGCTGTAGTGTCCATCTCGCGTTGACCGGGCGAGGGGCTGCAGAGACCGGGGAAGGGCACGCGGCTGCGTCGGTCGCGTTCCGCCGTGTGACCAAGCGCTACCGCGGCGCCGACACGGATGCGGTCAGCGACCTCAGCCTCGAGGTCCTCGCCGGCGAGATCTGCGTCCTCGTCGGCCCCTCCGGCTGCGGCAAGACGACGGCGATGCGGATGGTCAACCGCACCGTCGAGATCACCTCCGGCGACATCGAGATCGGTGGCACCTCGGTGACCGCGCGACCGCCGGCGCAGCTGCGGCGCGAGATGGGCTACGTGATCCAGCAGATCGGCCTGTTCCCGCACCGGACGATCGCCGAGAACATCGCCACCGTCCCCTTGCTGCTCGGCTGGAGCCGCGAGCGGACGGCCGCCCGCGTCGCCGAGCTGCTCGAGCTGATCTCGCTGCCCGCCGACGTCGCCGACCGCTACCCCGCCCAGCTCTCCGGCGGCCAGCAGCAGCGGGTCGGCGTCGCCCGGGCGCTCGCCGCCGACCCCCCGGTGATGCTGATGGACGAGCCGTTCGGCGCGATCGACCCGATCAATCGCGAGCGGATCCAGAACGAGTTCCTGCGCCTTCAGGCGGAGATCCGGAAGACCGTCCTCTTCGTCACCCACGACATCGACGAGGCGATCAAGATGGGCGACCGGATCGCGGTCCTCCGCGAGGGCGGGCACCTGGCCCAGTACGCGACCCCGGCGGAGCTCCTGATGGCGCCGGCCGACGACTTCGTCGAGGACTTCGTCGGCGCCGACCGGGCGCTGAAGCGCCTCGCGCTGATGCGGGTCTCCGACATCGACCTCTGGGAGGCGCCGCTGGCGTTCGCCGGACAGGACACGGCCGAGGTCCGGGCGAAGCTCGAGGGTGCGGAGGTCCCTTGGGCGCTGCTCGTCGACGGCGAGCGCAAACCGCTCGGCTGGCTGTCGGAGCGCGACCTCGCCGCCGTGAGGGTCCCGCAACGGCCCGACATCTCGCCCGACCCGCTGCTCGACCGCGACGGCGTCCTTCGCGACGCGCTGTCGGACCTGCTGCAGTCGCAGACCCACTACGCGCCGGTGGTCGATGCCCGCGGCGCGACCGTCGGGATCCTCTCGCTCGCCGTGATCTCCGACTTCCTCGCCTCCGAGGAGGCGAAGGTCGAGGAACACCCGCCCACCGAGCGGCCGCTGGGCTGAGCCGATGCTCGGATTCGTCCTGCCGCTGCTCGCCCAGGTCCAGATCCGTGAGGCCGGCAGTGGCGCGACGACGTGCGAGGGCAAGAACGACGCCTTCTGCCCGGGTTTCGTGATCGACAACATCAACGACTACGTCTCGCCGTTCCTCGAGCACATCGTCCTCGTCCTCGCGTCGGTGCTCGCCGGCTTCGTCGTCGCGATGGTGCTCGCGATCGTCTCCCACGGCCGCCGCTGGCTGATCCCGGTCTTCATCGGCACCACCGGCGTCCTCTACACGATCCCTAGCATCGCGCTGTTCCTGCTGTTGCTGCCGATCACCGGCCGCGGCACGGTCACCGCCCTGATCGCGCTGTCGCTCTACAACCTCCAGATCATCTACCGGAACGCCAACGCCGGCCTCGCCAACGTCCCCGACGCGGCGAAGGACGCCGGCCGGGGGATGGGGATGACCGACCGGCAGCTGCTCTGGCAGGTCGAGATCCCGCTCGCCGTCCCCGAGATCATCGCCGGCATCCGGATCGCCACCGTCTCGACGGTCGCGATCGCGACGCTGGCGATCTTCGCCGGCGCCGGCGGGCTCGGCGAGATCCTCTACAACGAGGGGATCCAGCGCGACGTCTTCAAGACGAACATCGTCTTCGGCAGCGTCCTCGCGGTCGCGCTGGCGATCAGCTTCGACGGGATGCTCGTCCTCGCGCAGCGCTTCATCGCGCCGTGGCGGAAGGCACGGGCGCTGTGATCGCCGCGCCGCTCGTCCCCGCGTTCCTCGGCTCGTTCGGCGGCGCCATCGACTTCATCTTCAATCAGCGCGAGTCGGTCCAGGCCGGCGGCCAGATCGGCGGCCTCGGTCAGATCTGGGACCTCGCGAGCACCCAGATCGCGATCAGCGTCGTCGCGCTCCTGCTCGCCACGGCGATCGCGCTGCCGATCGGGCTCTGGCTCGGCCACCGCGGCGTCGGCGAGTTCCTCGCGGTCGCGGTCGGCAATGCCGGCCGCGCGATCCCCGAGCTCGCCCTGATCGCGCTGATGGTCGCCTTCATCGGAACCGGCAACCTCAACGTCACGATCGCGGTCACGATCCTCGGCATCCCGCCGATCCTCACAAACGCGTTCGTCGGGGTGCGTCAGGTCGACCGCGGTGTCGTCGACGCAGCCCGCGGGATGGGGATGAGCGAGCTGGCGATCATCGCCCGGGTCGAGCTGCCGCTGGCGATCCCGACGATCATGGGCGGCGTCCGGACCGCGATGGTCAACATCATCGCGACGTCGACGATCGGCTCCCTCGCCGGCGTCAAGACGCTCGGCGACCTGATCCTCGGTCCGGCCCTGTACGGGGACGAAGGGGTGATCGCCGGCGCGATCGTCGTCGCGCTCCTGGCGCTCACCTTCGAGCTGATCCTCGCCGGCCTGCAGAGGCTGCTGACGCCGCGCGGCCTCGTCCTTCAGCGCGCCGCCGCCCGCGCGAGCGCATAGGATCATCACTCAGCCCGCGGAGGTACCGCGGCGTGGCAACAGGGAGGACACGACGAGATGCGTCACACGACCCGACTGCGGGGGCTCCTCGCCCTACTGACCGTGCTCGCGGCCGCGATCGCGATCGCGGCCTGCGGCAGCGATGACGGGACGTCGACCGAAGCCGACTCGACGGGTTCCGACAGCGGCAACCTGATCGTGGAGAACCCGGACAACAACGGCGTCAAGCTGACGATCGGCTCGAAGAACTTCACCGAGCAGTTCGTCCTCGGCGAGATCTACTCACAGGCGCTCGAGGCCGCCGGCTACGACGTCTCCACCGACCTCAACCTCGGCTCCGAGCAGGTCGCGCTGAAGGCGCTCGAGGACGGTGAGATCAGCGGCTATCCGGAGTACACCTCGACCGCGCTGACGTCGTTCTTCGACACGCCACCCGAGGACGTGCCCTCCGACGCCCAGGAAGCGGTCGACCAGGCCCAGCCGGACTTCGAGAAGCTCGGCCTGACGGCGTTCACACCGACACCCTTTGCGGACGCGAATGCGGTCGGGCTGCTGACATCGACCGCCGACGACCTCGGGGTCTCGACGATCTCCGATCTCGAGGGCAAGTCGCAGGACCTGACCCTCGCCGGCTCCCCCGAGTGCCGGCAGCGGATCGACTGCCTGGCCGGGCTCGAGAAGTACTACGGGCTGCAGTTCGCGAAGTTCACGCCGATCGACATCGGCCTGCGCTACGAGGTCCTCGACAAGGGCGACGCCGACCTGTCGATCCTGTTCACGAGTGACGCGCAGCTGTTCGTCGACAGCGACAAGTACACGCTGCTCGAGGACGACAAGGGCGTGCTTCCGGCCGGCAACGTGATCTTCATCTCCGATGCGAAGGTCGCCGAGGACGCCGGACCCGACTACCAGGCCACGATCGAGAAGGTCCAGGAGGGCCTGACGCTCGAGGTCATGCAGGAGCTCAACGCCCGCGTCGACGTCGACAAGGAGAAGCCCGAGGACGTCGCCGCCGAGTACCTGCAGGAGGCGGGCTACACCAACTGAGGGCGTCCGAAGGGCGGCGGATAGCGGCGGGGCCGGCAGCACCGGCCTCGCCGCGGTCTGCCTGCACCGGCCGGAAGGCGTTCGGATAGGTTTGCCGGGCATGGACTTCTCGAAGCTCTCGCGCGCGGAGTGGCTGGGGCTGGTGGCTTCGGCGCTGCTCGTGATCTCGGTCCTCTTCCTGCCCTGGTTCGGCCTCGCCCACGGCCCGTCACGGGAGGAGGTGGGCGGCGACGGCTTCCTCTGCGGCGACTTCGAGTACAGATGCACCGGCTTTCAGACCTTCCCGATCCTCCGCTGGCTGCTGCTCGCCGCCGCCTCGGCCCCGTGGATCCTCGCCTGGATCGTCGTTCGCGGCAACAAGCTCTCGTGGCCTCCGGGAGAGCTGACGATGACGGTCGGTTTCACGGCATTCGTGCTGATCGCCTACAACGGGCTGATCGACCCGCCCGGCTCCGGCAACCAGGAGATCGGGATCACGAAGATGATCGGCTACTACGTCGCGCTCTTCGCGGCGCTCGGGATCGCCGCCGCCGGGATCGGGCGCTCGATGGAGGAGACCGGAGACCGGCCGCGGAAGGCTCCGGGTACGGTCTGAGTCGATGACCGATCCCGAACCCCCACGCACGCGGATGAACCACCGGACGCTGCGCAGCTCGTCGTCTTCGTCGGCTCACGGCCTTCCAGGCCGCTTCGCCTCCTGCGTCCTCGATCTGCTTGGTCCGGCGGTCTCCCGCGCACGCGGGGGCTCGGAATCGATCATCGGAGCGCCATGGGCGTGATCTCACAGGACAACCGACCCGGCACCAAGCCCGACCGCAACCTCGCGCTGGAGCTCGTCCGCGTCACCGAGGCGGCGGCGCTGGCTGCCGCCCGCTGGGTCGGTCGCGGCGACAAGGAGGCCGCCGACGGGGCCGCCGTGGACGCGATGCGGCTGCTCATCAACACCGTCGCGATGGACGGCATCGTCGTCATCGGGGAGGGCGAGAAGGACGAGGCGCCGATGCTCTTCAACGGCGAGGAGATCGGGGACGGCAGCCCACCCCGGGTCGACATCGCCGTCGACCCGCTCGAGGGCACCCGGCTCTGCGCGCAGGGCCGTCCCGGCTCGCTCGCGGTGATCGCCCTCGCCGAGCGCGGGACGATGTTCGATCCCGGCCCGTGCGTCTACATGGAGAAGCTCGCCGGCGGCCCCGAGATCACCTCGAGCCTGTCGCTGAACGAGCCGGTCGGCGAGGTCGTCAAGCGCGTCGCTTCGGAGCGCGGCGTCAGCCCGAGCGAGATCACGACCGTGATCCTCGATCGCGAGCGCCACGCCGACGGCGTCCGGCAGATCCGCGAGGCCGGCGGGCGGATCCGCTTCATCACCGACGGCGACGTCTCCGCCGCGTTGCTCGCGGTCATGGACGGGACCGGGGTGGACCTCCTCTGGGGGATCGGCGGCACGCCTGAGGGCGTCATCTCAGCTGCTGCGATCAAGTGCCTCGGCGGCCAGATGCTCGGTCGTCTCTGGCCTCGTGACGACGAGGAGCGGCAGGCCGCGATCGACGCCGGCTACGACCTCGACCGCGTCCTCGAGGTCGACGACCTGGTCGGGGGCAACGATGCCTTCTTCGCGGCCAGCGGCGTCACCGACGGCGACCTGCTGCAGGGCGTCCGCTACCACGGCGCCGGCCACGCGACGACCGAGTCGCTGGTCATGCGCTCGCGCTCGGGAACCGTACGGAGGATCAGCGGCCGTCACGACGGCAGCAAGCTGCGCGAGGTTACCGGCGGCCTCTACGGGTAGCCGGT
>DATMCB010000135.1:0-2973 GCA_035558835.1 Solirubrobacterales bacterium | reverse complement strand
CAACGTTCGTGACTACGGCGACCTCGGGCCGGAGTTTGAGAAAGCTGCCGTCGCTCTCGTCGGCCTCGGCGACGACCCAGTCGGAGGCTCCCCAGTCGGCATTGGCGGGCGCGCCGCCGGGACCGGCGCCGGGGAGCTCGCCGCCGAGGAGGAAGGCGGGGTCGGCTCCGGAGGTCGCGAGCGCGTGGGCGATCATTCCCGCCGTCGTCGTCTTGCCGTTCGTCGCGCTGATGATCGTCCGAGACCGCTCGAGGCCGACGCCGAGCCTGCCGATCGCGTCCGGAGCGACCCGCAGCAGGAACCGGCCGGGCAGCGTTGTCCCGCCGCCGCGGCCGCTGCGGCGGCTCAGCGCTCCGATCGCGCGCGCGGCGGCGACCTTCGCCGCGAACAGGCCCCTGCGTCGCTCGCCGCTCACGGCGCTCCGGCCGGCGGGGCGATCAGCTCGAGCGCGCCGTCGAGGAGGCCGACCCGCATCGGCAGGCCGGTGAGCACGTCGCCGTCGGCGTAGACGTCGAAGGGGCGGTCGGCATCTACCTCGACGATCCGGCCGCGCAGGGTGATGACGTCGTCGCGCTCGATGTGCGTGCCCTTGAAGACCTGCGGGAGCCCGGTCAGGAACCTGCGTTTCGGGGCGTCGCCGGTGATCACCACGTCGAGGAGGCCGTCGTCGAGGCGCGCCTGGGGAGCCACGAACATGCCGCCGCCGTAAGCCTGCGAGTTGGCGACGGCGACCGAGTAGCCGCGAACGCTCGTCGCCTCGCCGTCGACCGTCACCATGAACTCGGCGGGACGCCACTGCCAGAGCGCCTTGATGGCCGCATAGGCGTAGACGAGCGGGCCGCCGATCGCCTTCGTCTCGTTGGCGATCCGGTTGGCGTCGGAGTCGAAGCCGCAGCTCGCGATGCAGAGGAAGCGCTCTCCGTTGGCCTCGCCGACGTCGATCCTCCGGCGATTGCCGGCGGCGAGCACCGCCACCGCGCCGGCGGGGTCTGTCGGGATCCCGACGACGCGGGCGAGGTCGTTGCCGCGGCCGCCGGGGATGATGCCGAGCGGAGCCGCGGAACCGGCGAGCACGCCGCCGACCTTTCCGATCAGGCCGTCGCCGCTGACCACGACCGGAACCTCGTCGCGCTCGGCGGCGGCGAGCGCCTCCCGGCATCCGTGCTCGATCCCGGTCGTCATCACGATCCGGTGCCGCATCCCGCGTCGGTCGAGCTCGGCGCGGATCCCCGGCAACCGCTTCTGCGCCCGACCCGATCCCGCCGAAGGGTTGACGAGCAGGCAGTAGGCGGTCGCCGGAGCGGGATCGGCCACGCGAGCTCAGTCTCCCTTGCGGGCGACGAACCAGGAGCCGTTGCCGATCCGGCCGGTCTTGACGGTTGACATCCCGTGGCGTCTGAACCCCCGGGCCAGCACCGAGTCGGGCGTGTAGAACGGCGTCCGGTCGCCTGAGCTGGCGGCGACGATCGCGTGACCGCCGTGGCGGAGGACGCGGGCGATCTCGGCGAAGAACGGCGGCGTGTTCAGCAACGTCACGAGGTCGAAGGCGCCATCGCCGTAGGGGAGGGAGGAGCCGTCGGCGACCTGGAAGGCGACCCGCCCCTCGGGATCGAGTCCGACCTTGGCCTTGGCGCGGCGGATCATCTCCTCGGAGACGTCGACTCCGCGCACCGACGCGTAGGGGAACTCGCGGGCGACGAACAGGGCGGCGACGCCGGTCCCGGTCCCGATGTCGAGCGCCCGCTCGGGCCGCCGGTCGATCATCGTCACGGCGACCGCGAGCGGAGCGAGGTGGTCCGCCCCCGGCGCACCCGTCCGCTCGTCCCAGGTGCCGGCCCGGCCGTCGAAGTACGAGGTCATCGGGCCCTTCAGGACCGGCCAGAGCCAGGGCGCGCGGGCGACGGTCGCGTTCAGGGCCCGGCCGATCAGCTTGACCCGGGCCGGGGGGCCGGACCCGCGGTCGTCGGGGTCGCTGCGGTGTGGTGGGATCGCCACGGCGCCATGATCGCAACACGCTAGGCTGCCGCGCGTGCTGAACCGGACCTGGCCGCTGCTCGCTGTGATCCTCGCCTGCGGCGCGCTGTTCGTGGCCTGCGGGAGCAGCGAGGACAGCTCGGCCACCGAGGCGGACGCGACCACCGGCGCCGGCCCCTGCGAGAGCGTCGATACGCCGCCGGTCAAGAAGAACGCCGACCTGCCGCCGCCGAAGCAGGACGAGCCGACCGCCGACGGGGTCACCTTCGAGACGAGCTGCGGCAGCTTCACGGTCAGCTTCGACGATCGCGCCCCGAAGACGGCCGCCTCGTTCCAGTACCTGGCGGAGAAGGGCTTCTACGACGACACGGTCTTCCACCGGGTCGTTCCCGGTTTCGTGATCCAGGGCGGGGATCCGCTCGGGACGGACCCGAACCGGGCGGGCACCGGCGGGCCCGGCTACCACGTCGACGAGAAGCCGCCGTCCGATCTCTCCTACACGAAGGGCATCGTCGCGATGGCGAAGAGCCAGGTCGAACCGCCGGGACGCTCGGGAAGCCAGTTCTACGTCGTCACCGGTGCCGATGCCGGGCTGCCTCCCGATTACGCTCTGGTCGGCAAGGTGACCGATGGGATGGACACGGTCGAGGCGATCGACGCGCTCGGGACCCCCGGCGCCGACGGCCCGCCCACCCAGACGGTCGTAATCGAGTCCGCTACCCCGGAAGGCTGATATGGCCAAGGCCCGAGAAGGAGACATCGCGCCGGACTTCACGCTGCCGTGGACCGGCGAGGGGGAGTTCTCACTCGCCGAGCGACGCGGGCGCTGGGTGATCCTCGCCTTCTACCCGGGCGACTTCACGCCGACCTGCACGAAGCAGTTCTGCAACTACCGCGACGGCCGCGAGCAGATCGGCGACCTCGACGCCGAGGTGGTCGGGATCTCCCCCCAGGACGTCGACTCGCACGAGCGATTCATCGCCGAGCACGGCCTGACGG
>DATMCB010000134.1:0-5163 GCA_035558835.1 Solirubrobacterales bacterium | reverse complement strand
ATGGAGGCCGTCGTCGCCGCCTGGACGAGCCAGCGCGATCAGATCGGTGCGACCGCGCCGCGGACCCGCGAGCAGCTCGGCGCGATCGGACGCATGGCGGCGAGCGCCGACGATGTCGGCCCAGAGATCCTCGACGATGCGATCCCGGCCCTGCTCGCCGCGATCGATCCGGTCAACGGCGGGTTCGGGACGGCACCGAAGTTCCCGCCCGCGAGCGCGCTCGACCTCCTCCTCGCCCGCGGCGAGCACGCTCCCGTCGAGCTGACGCTGGACCGGATGGCAGCCGGCGGCATCCACGACCAGCTCGGCGGGGGGTTCGCCCGCTATTCGGTCGACGCCGGGTGGATCGTCCCCCACTTCGAGAAGATGCTCTACGACAACGCGCTTCTCGCCCGCACCTTCCTCCGCGCCCATCTCGAGCTCGGGCACGAGCGCTACCGGGGCGTCGCCGTCGCGATCTGCGAGTGGGCGCTGCGCGAGATGCTGGCACCTGAGGGCGGCTTCTACTCGGCTCTCGACGCCGACTCCGAGGGGGTCGAGGGCCGCTTCTACACATGGACCCCCGCCGAGGCGCGCGCCGCCCTCGGGGATGCCGGCCTCGAGCACCTCGAGCCGGAGCTGTTGACGCACTTCGGGATCGGCGAGCACGGTCCGCTCGAGGGCCGCAGCGTCCTCCATCTGCCGCTCGGCCTCACCGCTCCGGCGCCGGCCGGCCTCGAGGCGGGCGCTGCGGCGTTGTTCGCCGCCCGTGAGAAGCGGGTCCGCCCCGGTCTCGACGACAAGCGAATCTGCTCCTGGAACGCCCTGATGGCGGGCTCGCTGGCAGAGATCGGCGCCGCGATCGACGAGCCCCGCTACGTCGATGCGGCGCGCCGCTGCATGGAGTTCGTCCTCGGCGAGATGCGCGACGTCGACGGCCGCCTGCTCCGCGCCTACAACGACGGCCGCGCCCACCTCAACGCCTACCTCGAGGATCACGCCTACCTCCTCGAAGCGCTCCTGACCCTGTACGAGTCGACGTTCGAGGCACGCTGGTTCGAAGCCGCCCGCGAGATCGCCGCCACGATGGTCGCGCGGTTCGCCGACGAGGAGAACGGCGGCTTCTTCACGACCTCCGACGACCACGAGGAGCTGATCGTCCGTCGCAAGGACCTCGACGACCACCCGACGCCGTCAGGGAACTCCGCGGCGGCGCGGGGGCTGCTCCGGCTCGCGGCGCTGACCGGTGAGGCGGAGTGGGCGGAGCGCGCCCGTGGCGTTCTCCAGCTCCTCGCCGAGCCCGCCCGCCGGCATCCGCAGGGTCTCGCCTACCTGCTCTCCGCGGTCGACCTCTACGTCTCCCCCACCCGCGAGGTCGCGCTCGTCGCCCCGGCCGGCGACCGCGCCGCGCTCGCCCCGCTCGCCGCCGCCGTCCGCTCCCGTTACCGGCCCCACGCGGTCCTCGCCGGCGGGACCGAGGGCGAGCGTGTCCCGGAGCTCCTCGCCGACCGGCCGGCGGACTCGGATGCCCTCGCCTACGTCTGTGAGGGCTTCGCCTGCAAGGCACCGGTTGCGACGACGGCCGAGCTCGAGGCGCTACTCGGCTAGAGGCCCAGCCGGCCTCAGCGGTGGCGGCGCGGGCGCTTCGCCTTCGTCTGCAGCGTCGCGACCATGCCGAGCGACGCGTGCGGGTCGATCGCGCACCAGAGCCGATAGGAGGAGCGGCGCCGGAGGCGGAGCTCGACCGCGCCGGTCTGTCCCGGCTCGACGTCGCCGATCTCGTAGATGCGGTCCGAGCCGGTCCGCTGCAGGTTCAGGTCGTGCGTGTCCTCGCCGTAGTTGTAGAGCTGAACGATCGCCTTCCCGGCGGGGAGCTTCGGTCGCGACAGGGTCAGGCTGTACTCCCGGCCGGTGACGAGCAGCCGAGCCGGCGCCGGCTCGGCCGCCGGGGCGGCGGCCGCGGCGGGCGCCGCCCCGAGAGCGAGCAGGCAAGCCGCGATTGCGACTCGGAGAGTCATCCGATCAGCGCCGGCCGGTTGAAGCCGGACGCGCCGGGGACGACGGCGGCGGCGTCGACGCCGAACCATTGCTCGAGCAGCGAGCAGTACACGGCTCGGAAGTCCGATGTCGAGCGCAGGTTGTCGTCCTCGTCGAGAGACTTCAGGCCGGGCCACTCGCCGACCATCCGTCCCTTCGCCGCGGTGCCGATCAGGAAGGCGTTGCCGCCGGCGCCGTGATCGGTCCCGGCGGAGCTCCCGTCGCCGTTCTCCTCAGGGCGCCGACCGAACTCCGACCAGACGAGCGTCAGCACCCGGTCGTCGAGCCCGCGAGCCTCGAGGTCGCGCTGGAAGGCCAAGAGCCCCTTGCAGGTCTGGGCGAGATCGGCGCCGAACGAGCCGGTCTGCTCGTCGTGGGTGTCGTAGCT
The DNA here is from genome assembly GCA_035558835.1 of Solirubrobacterales bacterium. Lineage (GTDB taxonomy): Bacteria > Actinomycetota > Thermoleophilia > Solirubrobacterales > 70-9 > RHKX01. Next base: position 2,759 of record DATMCB010000134.1, on the reverse strand, counting down.
GCCCGGCGCGCCAACCGACGCGACCCTGATCGGCAGCCCGGCGCCGAGCATCGCCGCAAGTCCGGCGAGGCTCTCGGAGAAGTGCTCGGAGTCGGGGTAGGCGACCGGCGAGTCGATCTCGTCCGAGAACGCCTTGAGCTGCGTGCGCAGGGCCCCGGCCTGACGGACGACCCGGCCGGCGCCGCTGAGTCCGCCGTCCCGCGAGCCCTCGGCCGCCACGCCCATCCGCGCGAAGCTCTCGAACATCAGATCCTCGACCTCGCCCCAGACGCCCGGCGCCCAGAGGTCGTAGCTCGCTCCCCAGGTCGCCGCGACCGGTACCCGCGCGGTGGCGAGGCTCGGCGCGAGCGAGCCGTCGAGCGACAGCCCCTGAAGCGGGTTCTCGTCGTCACCGACGACGTCGAGGAGCCGGCCGAGCCACCCGGTGTCGGCGCGCGTGCTGAGCTCGCCGACCTCCCAGTAGTGGCGCGAGGTGAAGTGGGACTGGTCGGCGTTCGTATAGCCGATGCCGGGGAAGACGGTGACCTTCCCCTCGCCGTGGAGCTGATGGAGCGGCGTCGCCGACGGATGCCACTGCAGGCGGGTGTCCTCGGTCCAGGCCGGACCGGCGCCGGGCGCAAGCCGGAGCTGTGGCCGCAGCCGCCGGTAGGTGTCGTCGTTCACCGGGGCGAGGATCGAGAGGGCGTCGATGCCGCCCTCGAGGAAGACCGAGACGAGGACCTTGCCTTGCGAGCCGGCCGCGCGGGCGATCCCCTCGACGAACGCCTGCGGCCTCAGCATGCTCGCTCCGTAGACGCTGAGCGCCAGCGCACCGCCACGGAGCAGCAGCGAGCGGCGGGTCATTCCGGTTCCGGCCGGGACCGGCATCCCCGGTTCGATCGACGGCAGCCCGCGGCCGGCCTCGGCGAACGAGCGCCGGGCAAGCTCGGAGCGGGTGAACTCCCGGCAGCCGCAGCGGTGTCCGGGCGCGCTCATGACGTCTGGAACTCGGGACTGACGGCAATCAGGATCCGCAGCGCGTTCTGGCGCAGGCCCCGGTAGGAGGCCTGCTGCCAGTCGTCGGTCGCGACGTTCTCGACCCGGGCCGCGAATCGCTGCAGCTCGCCGCGCGTCTGTGAAGAGAGGCTCGGGTTGCCCCAGAACCGGAGCGCCTTGCGGACCGCGTCGGCCGCAGTTTCCTTCGGGTCGTAGCCGTCGGGGTCGATCTCGGCGGCGCGGGTGTTCTGCGCCGCCGCCGTCCAGCGGCCGCCGATTCGCGCGGTGTCGAGCCATCGCTGCTCGTCCCAGCCCGCCACGTTCGGCGGCTGGAACAGTCGCTGCCCGGCCTCGTCGGCGATCCAGGTCCACGAGTCCGTGTCGATGCCGCGCCGCCGCGCACGCAGCATGCCGGCGATCTGAACGATCGGCGGCTTCACCATTCGCGGGCCCTCGTAGAGGGCGGGGTGCATGAGGATCGCCTCGACGATGCGGCGGATGTTGCGATCGCGCCGGTACTGCTGCTTGAGGGCGCGCAGCGTCCTCTTCGGCGGCGGCGTCGGCACGAAGTAGGACCAGAGCCGCGTGACGAAGAACCCGGCATGGGCGGGGTGGTCGATGCAGAGCCGGCACGAGTCGCGCCAGTCGAAGTTCCCTGCCTTGCCGAAGATCGACTTCCGCCCGTAGTCGTGGCGATCGCGCTCGAACCGGAAATTGACCATCCCGCGGCTCTCGTCCCAGTCGTTGGTCCACCCGGTGAGCGCCCGCGCCTGCTCGCGGACGTCGTCCTCGCTGTAGCCGTTGTCCGCCCCGAGCGTGAACAGCTCCATGAGCTCGCGGCCGTAGTTCTCGTTCGGCGCGCCGCGCTCGTTCTCGTTCCCGGACAGCCAGACGAGCATCGCCGGATCGACCGTCACCGCCAGCAGCAGCTCCTCGAACGAGCCGAGGCCGCACTTGCGGAAGAGCTCGTTCTGCTTCAGGTTCAGCGTCGTCTGGCCGACGTCCGCGGTCGCGAACCAGTCATGCCAGACGAGCGTCATCCGCTCGTTCAGCGGCTGGTCGGAGCGGACCATCCGATCGAGCCACCAGAGCAGGTCGTGCCCCCATGCATCGCCGGGCGCGAGCGGCAGGCCGTCGTCGTCGTGCGGGGCCGGGCCGCGCAGCTTCGCCTTGCCTCGGGGCCGCGTCAGCGACCGGACGGCATGGCGGAGGCCCTTGCGGCTCAGCCTCGCTGCCTGGCCCGGAGCCGGGCCGAAGCCGGCGCGCCAGAGCAGGCGCTCGGCCTGTGCAGCGCCGAAACGGCCTCGGTAGACGGGAACCGACACCTGTTTGACGTCGGCAGAACCCGGGGGCGGGTTGAGGCACGGGCGCTCACGCTGGACGGCCCCGGCGGGCGGGGCCCGGGGTCAGAGGACCGGCAGGAACTGGGCGATCTCCCAGGGCGTGACCCGGACCCGGTAGTCGTCCCACTCGGCCCGCTTGATCTCGATGAAGCGGTTGAAGGTGTGCTCGCCGAGGATCCGCAGGACCAGCTCCGACTCGGCCGCCACCTCGATCGCCTCGCCGAGGTTCTCCGGAAGCTGCTCGATGCCGCGCCGGTGCCGGTCCTCGGGCGAGAGGTGGTAGAGGTTCTGCTCCATCGGCTCGGGCAGCTCGTAGCCCTTCTCGATCCCCTCGAGACCGGCCTGGAGCATCGCCGCGAAGCACAGGTAGGGGTTGCAGGCCGGGTCCGGACAGCGCAGCTCGGCCCGGGTCGCGCCCTCCTTGCCGGGGTGGTAGAGGGG
>DATMCB010000133.1:0-9280 GCA_035558835.1 Solirubrobacterales bacterium | reverse complement strand
GATCAACTTGATCGAGCGCACCTGGCCGACCGCGAGCGGCGTCAGCGTCCCCGGGTAGGTGACCATGTCGCGAAGCGGCAGGATCGGCAGCGCCGCGGGCAGCTCGCCGCCCTGCGCGATCGCGTCCTCGATCTCCTCGGAGGTGACGACCTCGATCGGCGCGCCGCCGCCGACGTCGCCCTCGAGCTCGATCGGCCCCACCTTCGGGTTGCCGGCGGCGCTCACTCGGCGGGCTGCTCGATCGGGACCCGGCGGGCCGTGGAGTCCGGCAGCCGGATCGGCAGCTCGACCCTGAGCAGTCCTTCGGCGAACGTCGCCCGGGCCTCCTCGGCCTCGATGTCGACGCCGAGCTCGACCGCGCGCCGGAAGCTCCCGGTCGGGATCTCGACCTGCTGGTAGGCCCGCCCCTCGGTCCGCCGGACCGGGCGCTTGCCGGAGATCACCAGCATCCGTCCCGAGACCTCGATGTTGACGGCGTCGCTGCCGACTCCGGCGAGGTCGGCGACGACGACCGCCTGCGGCCGCCGCTCGCCCTCTTCTCGTCCCTTGTCGCAGTAGTAGACGTCGACGCGGGGGCGGAAGTCGCTGCCGGCGGCGGCGGAGCGGACCGGCGCCCAGCTCTCGCCGAGCAGCTCCTCCATGTCGCGGCGCATCCGCTCGATGTTGACCACCATTGTCCGCTGACGGGCCACTGCGAGCAGACTAGATGATCGATTCCGGTTGCCCGCCTCGTCTAGCTCGTCGAGTAGGCGGCGCCTTCGGCGGCGATCTCGACCGGGCCGGCGAAGCCGGCGCGAGCCTCGGCGAGCGCGTGCGTGGGATCGAGCTCGTCGGAGATGTGGGTGAGGACGAGCCGCCGGACGCCGGCGCTAGCGGCGAGCTCACCGGCCTCGCGGGCGCTCATGTGCCCGCGCTCCTCGAGCGGTGCCGGGTCGGGCTCGACGAGGGTCGCCTCGGCGATCAGCACGTCGGCCCCGCCGGCGAGCGCCGTCAGCCGGTCCGAGTAGCGGCCGTCGGCGCCGAAGACGATCCGCCCGCCGCCCGGCCCGGTGAGCTCGACCGCGTGGGTCGGGCCGATATGGGGCACGGCGTGGGGGCGGATCGCGATCCCGGCCGCTTCGAGGTCGGCCCCCGGCTCGTACTCCTCGATCGCGAAGGCGCGCTCGATCAGGTCCTCGCTGTCCCAGGTGCCGACGAGCCGGCGGAAGAAGGAGCCGGCGCCGCTCGGCGCCAGCAGCCTCGGCCGGCGCGTCCCGGCGTCGGGACCGACCGTGAGCGCGTACGCGAACGGGATGAGGTCGAGCAGGTGGTCGGCGTGGAGGTGGGAGATCACGACCGCCTCGATGTCGCGGTAATCGCGGCGGACGCGGAGCTTCCCGAAGACGCCGTTGCCGCAGTCGAGCAGGAATGTTGGTGCATCAGGGTCGTCGCCGGCCTCGACGAGATAGCCGCTACAGGCGCCGCCCGCGTCGGTCCAGGCCGGCGACTTGCCGAGCACCGTGAGCTTCATCGCTACGCGGCGAGCGGCTGTGGCTCGGTGTCGAGCGTCGCCCCCTCGGCGCCGATCAGGAGCATCGGCTGGGCCGGCGGCGTCAATCCCTGCGGCGAGTCGGGGCGGAAGGTGGTGCAGGGCTCGCCGAGCTCGAGGGCGCAGAGCATCCGGACCCCGAAGTAACACGACTCACAGCTCGGCTTCGCCTTCGCGCGGCGGCTGCGGCCGGTCTTCGTGGGTGCTGCGCTGGTCGGCAATTCGGTCTCCCTGTTGGTGTGGTCGAGGCAGCGGTCAGGATGGCACTCCCGGATCGCATGCGCACGGCGTCGCACCGCAAACAGCGGCAATGCATACCCGGAGCCGTTCGCCGCAAAACCCGCATTCACGCTCGGCTTCCCCGCAGTTTGGGCGATCGCGCCGGGGAGGATTCGCGACCGCGGCGGCGTCGCTGCGGCGCATGCCCGCCGTTTTGGGCGACGACGGGCAGCCCACTACAATCGTGAGTGATGTCAGCGGAGCAGCGAACCGATCGCCTGAGCGCGTCGCCGCCACTCTTCGAGAGTCGCTTCCTCGACTTCTTCTCGCGGGTTCACCCGTCGATCCCGGCGATCATCTTCGTCCCGGTCGTGATCATCGGTCTGTGGGCGGGGCTCGACCGCGGCTACGACGTCCTCCAGGTCGCCGGGCTGTTCCTCGCCGGCCTTTTGATCTGGACGTTCAGCGAGTACTGGCTGCACCGTCTCGTCTTCCACTGGGAGCCCGATCACCCGCTCGGCAGCCGGCTCCACTTCATCATGCACGGCGTCCACCACGAGCACCCCAACGATCCGCTCCGGCTGGTCATGCCGCCGGCGGTCAGCATCCCGCTCGCGGCCCTGTTCTTCGGGCTGTTCGCGCTGATCTTCGGGACGTCCGCGGCATATCCCCTCTTCTCGGGTTTCATCGCCGGCTATCTCACCTACGACTACACCCACTTCCACCTTCACCATCACGTCCCGAAGACGGCGGCCGGCAAACAGCTCCGCGAACAACACATGCGCCACCACTTCCAGGATCACCGCTACGGCTACGGGGTGTCCTCACCACTGTGGGACTACGTGTTCCGCACTCGTTCGCAGAAGCTGAAGCCGCGCTAGCGGTACCGGCGTTACACAGCCGCCCCGGAAACTGCTTACAGTGTGTTTCTGACCGTTTCGGAAGAAATGGGGGAGCGGTTGTGATTCGTTCCCGATCAGAAGGAGATTTCGAGATGGCTGATGACGCTGGCGTGCTCGACAAGGCACGCACACTCATCGAGGACCGGCTGAAGGAGCTCGACGACGAGAGAAAGCGCCTCGAGAAGGCGCTCGGCAACCTGACCGGCGGTCGTCGCGGACCCGGCCGTCCGCGCGGCTCACGCTCGACCCGCGGCACCGGCACCCGCACCAGCACGGGCGGGCGCAAGCGACGCCGGCGGCGCGGCGGCACCCGGGCCGATCACGCCCTCAAGGCGGTCCAGGCACAGCCGGGCATCACCGCGTCGGAGATCGCGACGAAGCTGAAGATCAAGCCGAACTACGTCTACCGCGTGATGGCCGGCCTCGTCGAGGACGGCAAAGTGACCAAGAAGGGCCGCGGCTACAACGCCACCTGACGAGCCGCGGCGCCAAGGGGTCGCGACCTCGTCAGGCTCAGACGAGTCCGAGGCTGCTGACCGTCTCGCGCTCGCCCTCGAGCTCGGCGACGCTCGCGTCGATCCGCTCGCGCGAGAAGTCGTCGATCTCGAGACCGGTGACGATCTCGTACTCACCACCCGAGCAGGTGCACGGGAAACCTGACACCACACCCTCTGACACACCGTAGGAGCCGTCGGAGGGAACCCCCATCGAGACCCAGTCGCCGTCGGGGGTGTCGAGGACCCAGTCGTGGACGTGGTCGATCGCGGCGTTGGCGGCGGAGGCCGCACTCGACGCACCGCGGGCGTCGATGATCGCGGCGCCGCGCTTTGCGACCGTCGGGATGAACTCATCCTCGATCCACGCCTGATCGCCGACTGCGGAGGCGGCGCTTGCGCCGTCCACCTCGGCGTGGACGAGGTCGGGGTACTGGCTCGCCGAGTGGTTGCCCCAGACCGTCATCTTGCGGACGTCGGAGACGGTGACACCGAGCTTCGCGGCGAGCTGGCTCTTCGCCCGGTTGTGATCGAGGCGCATCATCGCTGTGAACCGCTGGCGGGGGACGTCGGGCGCGTGCGAGAGCGCGATCAGCGCGTTCGTGTTCGCCGGGTTGCCGACGACGAGCACGCGGACGTCATCGGCGGCGCCGGCGTTGATCGCCTCGCCCTGCGGCTTGAAGATGCCGCCGTTGGCCTCGAGGAGATCGGCGCGCTCCATCCCCGGACCGCGCGGGCGCGCCCCGACGAGGAGGCCGATGTTGCAGCCGTCGAACGCGGGCTTCGGGTCATCATGGATGTCGATGCCGGCGAGCAGCGGGAAGGCGCAATCGTCGAGCTCCATCGCGGTCCCCTCGGCGGCCTTGACGGCGTCGGGGATCTCGAGCAGGTCGAGGTGCACCGGCGTGTCGGGGCCGAGCATTTGCCCGCTCGCGATCCGGAACAGGAGCGCGTAGCCGATCTGGCCGGCGGCTCCGGTGACGGTGACCTTCACTGGTGTGCTCACAGGTGGTTGCTCCTCGGTTCGGGGTGCTGATTCGAAGTCGGGAATCGATCCTAGAGATTCGGCGCTGGACCGACTCACTCCCGTGCGAGACCGTCGAGCAGCCGGTCGAGCGTCCGCTCGGCCGTCGCGCGCGTTGCTGCCGGGTCGGCCGCCCGGGCGACCTGGAGCCCGGCCTCGATCAGCGCTGCCATGTAGATCGAGGCGACGACCGGCACATCGTCGTTCGGCGTCTCCCCCGCGTCCATCGCCGCGGCGATCACAGCCCGGACGGCGCCGATCCCGCGGTCGGCGGCGAGCTCCTGCCAGCGGTCAGCACCGAGGACCTCGCGCGACTGCCGCAGGTTGATCCGCGACCAGTCGCTCGGGCTCTCGCACTCGCGCAGGTATGCCCGGCTGCCGGCGCGGAGGCCCCCGAGCGGCGACGATGCGCCGGCGGCGGCTGTCCCGAGCCGGGTGACCAACTCGTCCTCCATCTCGACGTAGAGCGCCTCGAAGAGCTCGCGCTTGCTCGCGAAGTGGTGGTACATCGCCCCCCGGCTGACTCCGGCCCGCGCGATCACCTCCGCCGTGGAGACCGAGTCGTAACCGCGGGCGGCGATGAGCTCGCGGGACGCGGCCAGCAGCGCCTCCCGCGCTCCCTCGCTTGGCCGGCCCGGACCCGCACGACGATTCCGGTTGACAGGTGGGGGCATCCCCACTAGGTTACCGACCGATAGTCGGTAATTACTTGCCACTCACCGGCGAGGGCGCTTCGGCCTTCGCCCGCGAAGGAGGAGGAGCCCATGGACCTGTACATGATCCGTCGCCGCGAGGCGTGGACCACGCCGGACGAGCTCGAGAAGGCCGCGGCCCGCTCGACCGAGGTCGCTTCCGAGGAGTTCCCGGACTCGATCAGCTGGATCCGCAGCTACGTCGTCGAGGAATCCGACGGTGGCCTCGGGACCGTCTGCATCTACCAGGCGAGCGACCCGGATGCGGTCCGCTCGCACGCCGACCGGGTCGGGATGCCCGCCCACGAGGTACTGCGGATCGCCGACACGGTCGTGGTCCGGCCGGATCCGGTCGCGGCCTGAACGAACGAACCCGCGCGATGGCGGGCCGGCCGCCCCGGCTGCCGGCTCAGCTCATCGCCTCCTCCAGGTTGGCGTCGATCGAGGCGAGGAACTCCTGGGTCGTCTCCCACTCCTGATCGGGGCCGACCAGCAGCGCCAGGTCCTTGGTCATGCTGCCTCCCTCGACGGTCTCGACGCAGACCCGCTCGAGGGTCTCCGCGAACCGCTGGACCTCGGGCGTGCCGTCGATCCGGCCGCGGGCGCCGATCGCGCGCGTCCAGGCGAAGATCGAGGCGATCGGGTTCGTCGACGTCCGGTTGCCCTTCTGGTGCTCGCGGAAGTGGCGGGTGACGGTTCCGTGCGCGGCCTCCGCCTCGACGGTCTTCCCATCCGGGGTCATCAGCACGCTCGTCATCAGGCCGAGTGAGCCGAACCCCTGGGCGACGGTGTCGGACTGGACGTCGCCGTCGTAGTTCTTGCAGGCCCACACGTAGCCGCCCTCCCACTTCAGCGCCGCCGCGACCATGTCGTCGATCAGGCGGTGCTCATAGGTGATCCCGGCAGCCTCGAAGTCGGACTTGAACTCGTCCTCGAACACCTCCTGGAAGAGGTCCTTGAAGCGCCCGTCGTACTTCTTGAGGATCGTGTTCTTCGTCGACAGATAGACGGGGAAGCCGCGGTCGAGGCCGTAGCGCATCGATGCCCGCGCAAAGTCGCGGATCGAGTCGTCGAGGTTGTACATGGCCATCGCGATCCCGCTCGACGGGAAGTCGAAGACGTCGATCTCGATCGGCTCGCCCTCGTCTTTGGGCGTCCAGGTCAGGGTCAGCTTGCCCGCGCCGGGGATCAGCGTGTCCTCCGCCCGGTACTGGTCGCCGAAGGCATGACGGCCGATCACGATCGGCTTCGTCCAGCCGGGGACGAGCCGGGGAACGTTCGAGATCACGATCGGCTCCCGGAAGATGACGCCGCCGAGGATGTTCCGGATCGTCCCGTTCGGCGAGCGATACATCTCCTTCAGCCCGAACTCCTCGACGCGGGCCTCGTCAGGCGTGATCGTCGCGCACTTGACGCCGACGCCGTACTGCTTGATCGCGTTCGCGGCGTCGACCGTGATCTGGTCGGAGGTCGCGTCGCGGCTCTCGATGCCGAGGTCGTAGTACTTCAGCTCGAGGTCGAGGTAGGGGAGGATCAGCTGCTCCTTGATGAACGACCAGATGATCCTGGTCATCTCGTCGCCGTCGAGCTCGACGATCGGGTTGGAGACTTCGATCTTCGCCATCGGTTCAGGGCCTTCCGGTCGGGGGGGCCGCAATCTAGATGATCAATCCTGCTCGCTCGCGCGCGCGAATGACGCATGAACACGCTTCGCAGGGCACATCCGTGCTCGTCGTCGGTGCCCGTCGGCACGGCCTCCTCGCCCGACCGCGCCCTGCTCGGTGCCATACGCCCTCGCGCACACGATCCCGCGGAATCGATCATCTAGCGACGGCCCGCTTCTGAGATAGTTCGTGACGATGAGCACCGTCGACAACCCGGCCGCGGCGGGCCCCGGAGCCGCCGCGACCCACGCGGTCACCAACCAGTCCGAGCCGCTCGCCGGCTACAACGTCTTCACCGCCGACCGGGCGCTCGTCGAGGCGGTCTCCCGCGAGGGCGGCGACTACGAGATCGAGACGATCCGCGCCGTCGGCGACCTCGCCGGCCGCGCCGAGACGCTCGAGCTCGGCCGGCTCGCGAACGAGAACCCGCCGAAGCTCCGCACCCACGACCGCTACGGCGCCCGGATCGACGAGGTCGAGTTCCACCCGGCCTGGCACGAGCTGATGTCGATGCACGTCTCCCACGGCCTCCACGCGCTCCCCTGGCGCCGGCCGGAGCCGGGCGCGCACGTCGCCCGCGCCGCCGGGTTCATGTGCCTCTCGCAGGCCGAGGCGGGGACCGGCTGCCCGATCTCGATGACCTACTCGGTGATCCCGGCGCTCCGCCACCAGCCCGACGTCGCCGAGGTCTGGGAGTCGCGCTTCACCTCGCTCGACTACGACCATCGGATGGTCCCGGCGCCCGACAAGGCGGGGGCGCTGGCGGGGATGGCGATGACCGAGAAGCAGGGCGGCTCCGACGTCCGCGCCAACACCACCGTCGCGGTGCCGGTCAACGGCGGCGGCCCCGGAGCCGAGTACGAGCTGACCGGCCACAAGTGGTTCTGCTCGGCGCCGATGTGCGACGCATTCCTGGTGCTCGCCCAGGCCGAGGGCGGGCTCTCCTGCTTCCTGCTGCCGCGCTGGACGCCCGACGGCGAGCGCAACCGCTTCCACATTCAGCGTCTCAAGGACAAGCTCGGCAACCGCTCGAACGCGTCGAGCGAGATCGAGCTGCGCGGCGCCTCGGCGCAGATGGTCGGCGAGGAGGGCCGCGGCGTCGCGACGATCATCGAGATGGTCAGCCACACCCGCCTCGACTGCACGCTGGGCTCGACGTCGGGAATGCGGGCCGGGACCGCGCAGGCGATCTGGCACGCCGAGCACCGCTCCGCGTTCGGCAAGCGGCTCGTCGAGCAGCCCCTGATGGCGAACGTCCTCGCCGACCTGGCGATCGAGTCGGAGGCGGCGACGGTCGCGAGCCTCTGGCTCGCCCGGCAGTTCGACGAGGCCCACGCCGGCGACGAGCGGGCGGCGCTGATCCGCCGGATCGCCACCCCGGTCCTCAAGTACTGGACGTGCAAGCGCGCCCCCGCGCACGCCGTCGAGGCGCTCGAGTGCTTCGGCGGCAACGGCTACGTCGAGGACTCGGGGATGCCGCGGCTGTTCCGGGAATCGCCGCTGCAGTCGATCTGGGAGGGCTCCGGCAACGTCCAGGCCCTCGACGTCCTGCGCGCGATGGCGAAGGCACCGGAGGCGACTCGCGTCTTCGCCGACGAGGTCGGTGCGGCCGCCGGGGCCGAGCCCCGGCTCGACCGCTTCGGCGCCGCGCTCGCGGCCGACGTCGCCGATCCCGAGTCGATGGAGTCCCGGGCCCGGCGGCTGGTCGAGCGGATGGCGCTGGCGCTGCAGGGCTCGCTGCTCGTCCGCTTCGGCGATCCGGCCGTCGCCGACGCGTTCTGCGCGACCCGGCTCGAGGGCGACTGGGGCAACGCCTTCGGCACGCTGCCGGCCGGCGTCGACACCGCCGCGATCATCGAGCGGCACGCCGTCCGGGTCTGAATCGGATGGGCGCCGCCGAGGGCGAGCACCGCGTCGCGGTCGAGGTGGCCGATCACGTCGCCGAGGTCCGTCTCGACCGCCCCGACAAGCACAACGCGCTCGACTTCGCGATGTTCACCGCGATCTCCGCGGCGATCGACGAGGTCGCGGGCGATCCGTCGGTCCGCGCCGTCGTCCTCCACGGCGCCGGCAAGAGCTTCTGCTCCGGACTCGACCTCGCCGGCTTCGCGGCGAGCGGCGTCCCGATCGAGGAGATGTTCGTCCGCCGCGACGGCGAGGACGCCAACCTCGCCCAGCGGGTCTCCTACGGCTGGCAGCTCGTCCCGGCCCCGGTGATCTGTGCCGTCCACGGCAACTGCATCGGCGGCGGCGCCCAGATCGCGCTCGGCGCCGACATCCGCGTGATCGCTCCCGACGCCACGGTCTCGATCCGCGAGGCCCACTGGGGCCTGATCCCCGACATGGGCATCACCCGCTCGCTGCCGCGGCTGGTCCGCTTCGACGTCGCCAAGGAGCTGGTCCTGACCGCGCGGATGATCAGCGGTGAGGAGGCGGTCCACCTCGGCCTGGCGACGACCGCGGCCGCCGAGCCGCTCGCCGCCGCCCGCGAGCTCGCCGCCGAGATCGCCGCCCGCTCGCCCGACGCGACCAGGCGCGGCAAGGCCCTGCTCGAGCGCGCCTGGGGCAGCGCGCCCGCCGAATCGCTCGCACTCGAGGAAGAGCTCCAGCGCGAGCTGCTCGGCTCGGCCAACCAGATGAAGGCCGTCGAGGCCGGGATGGGCGGCTCTCCGGGCGATTTCGACGACCCGGCCTGACAGGTTCCCGCGCCGTTCGCGTTCGGCCAGAGCCACCCCAGCAACGCCGGCGCCGAAGCCG
>DATMCB010000132.1:0-11168 GCA_035558835.1 Solirubrobacterales bacterium | reverse complement strand
ACGCCGCCCTCTTCGAGGCCGGCGGCGAGGGCCTGGGCGTTGGCGATGGTCTGCCGCTGGCGGGCGCGGAAGGCTCGCCGGCGGCGATCTTGAGGGCGACGGCCTTGGCCGCGATCGTGTGCATCAGCGGGCCGCCCTGGGTGCCGGGGAAGACGGCGCGGTTGATGTCCTTGGCGTACTCCTCGCGGCAGAGGATCATCCCGCTGCGCGGGCCGCAGAGCGTCTTGTGGACGGTCGTGGTCACGACGTCGGCGTGCTCGACCGGATTCGGGTGCTCGCCGGCCGCGACGAGCCCGGCGAAGTGGGCCATGTCGACCATCAGCAGCGCCCCGACCGAGTCGGCGATCTCGCGGAAGGCCGCGAAGTCGAGCTGCCGCGGATAGGCGGACCAGCCGGCGACGATCAGCTTCGGGCGGTGCTCGGCGGCGAGCCGGGCGACCTCGTCCATGTCGACCAGGTAGCTGTCGCGATCGACGTGGTAGGCGACCGGCTCGTAGAGCTTGCCGGAGACGTTCAGCTTCATCCCGTGCGAGAGGTGTCCGCCGTGGTCGAGGGCGAGGCCGAGGAACGTGTCGCCGGGCTCGAGCAACGCCTGGTAGACGGCATTGTTCGCCTGGGCGCCGGCGTGCGGCTGGACGTTGACGTGCTCGGCGCCGAACAGCTCCCGGGCCCTGTCGATCGCGAGCTGCTCGGCGACGTCGACCTCCTCGCAGCCGCCGTAGTAGCGCTTGCCCGGATACCCCTCCGCGTACTTGTTGGTCAGGACCGAGCCGGCGGCCTCGAGAACCGCCTGGGGGACGAAGTTCTCGGAGGCGATCATCTCCAGTGTTCCCTGCTGGCGCTCGAGCTCACGATCGAGCACGCGGGCGATGTCGGGGTCGACTGCGCTCAGCTGCGCGTTCTGGAAGTCCTCGGGAAGGTCGCTCATCTCAGCCTCTCTATCGGTTGTCGTGCGGTTGCGCGCCGGTCTCGACCGCGGCGATCTTCGCGACCCGGCGGGCGTGCCGGCCGCCCTCGAACTCGGTCGCCAGGAAGCTCGCGACGATCGGCGACGCGGCGTCGGCGTCGAGCCGGCGCCCGGCCAGGGTCAGCACGTTCGCGTCGTTGTGGCGGCGGCTCATCTCCGCTTCCTCGGCGTCGTGGGCGTTGACGGCACGGACGCCCTCGACCTTGTTGGCGACGATCGCCACGCCGACCCCGGAGCCGCAGACGAGCACCGCCCGTTCGGCCTCGCCGGCGCCGACCAGCCGCGCCGCCGCGGCCGCCGGATCCGGGTAGTCCACCGACTCGGGCGAGTCGGTGCCGACGTCGATCAACTCGTGGCCCGCAGCCTCCAGCGAGGGGGCGACGGCCTCCTTCAGCTCCCAGCCCGCGTGGTCGGATCCGATCGCGATGCGCACCCGATCGAGCCTACGCGATCAGGCTGACGGGAAGGGCTGCCGAGGAGCCGTTTCGGCGGTCGAGGCGGGGCCGGGCAGTGAGGGGAAACGAGAGCTCCTGCGGGACGTGGGTCGCTCAGATCACCTATAGCAGCGCCTCAGCGACCCACGTCGGCGGAGGGCGACGGACCTCTCCCCTCTCAGGCTTTCCCCGCGAGGCCCGCTTCCCGCAGCCGCTCCTCCAGCTCGGCGGCCGGGACCGCGCCCTCACGCAAGACCCTCCACCCTCCCCCGTCCTCGATCGCGGTCAGGTCGACGACCGTCGACGGCAGGCCGGTCAGATCGCCGCCGTCGATCGCGAGGTCGGCACCGGCGAGGACATCGGGATCGAGGTCGGCGAAGCGGGAGGCGGCCGGCTCGCCGCTGCGGTTGGCGCTGGTCTGGAAGATCGGGCAGGACGCGCCGGCGAGCGGACCGGCGATCAGGCGGACGCCGAGCCGGTCAGGGTCGGCGCGGCAGGCGAGCGGGTAGCGGTGCTCGGGGTTGGCGAGGACGAGGGTGAGCGGGCCGGGCAGGAGCGCGGCGACGGCGGCGCGGCTGCGCTCGCCGAGGCCGGCGAGGAGCTCGCGCATCGCCAGCGGCGAGAAGTACATGACCGCCGAGGGCTTGCCGTCGTCGCGGCCCTTGATCGCGTGGATCCGGGCGATCGCCTCGGCGCGGAGCGGGTCGCAGGCGAGCCCGTAGAGGCCGTCGGCGGGAAAGACGGCGACGCCGCCGTCGAGCACGCAGCGCTCCAGCGCGGTGCGCGCGGCGGCGGCGCCGTCCCGCTCGATCGAGCAGACCTCGGTCATGAGCGCCGCCCGACGACGACCCGGTCGATGCCGGCGAGATCGGCCCGGGTGGCGACGTCCGGATAGCCGGCGGCCCGGACGAGCGCGTCGACGTCCTCCGCCTGCCCGATCCCGACCTCGAGCGCGACGGCATCGCAGCGGGGCCCGCTTCCGCCGGGCTTCAGGGCGGCGAGCACCGCGCGGATCACCGCCAGTCCGTCGGGACCGGCGAACAGCGCCGCCTCCGGCTCCCAGTCGGCGACGTCGGCCGGCAGGGCCCGGCGGTCGCCGTCGGCCACGTAGGGCAGATTCGCGAGCGCGAGGTCGAATCGCCCCGTCGCCGCGGCGACGGGGCCGTGGAGGAGCTCGACGCGGCCGGCGAGACCGAGCGCGGCGGCGTTCTCGCCCGCCAGCGCCAGCGCCCCGGGATCGGTCTCGACGGCGACGACCTCGGTGCCAGGAAGCTCGTCCGCGACCGCGAGCGCGACGGCGCCGCTGCCGGTCCCGACGTCGAGGACGCGGCGCGGTGCGAGGTCGAGCGCGACCTCGACGAGCAGCTCGGTCTCCGGCCGCGGGATCAGCGCCCGCCGGTCGGTGCGCAGCTCGATCCGCCGGAAGCCGCGGCGGCCGAGGATGTAGGCGACCGGCTCGTGGGCGACCCGGCGGCGCACCATCGCGCCGAAGACCCGAGCAGCCGCGGGCGGCACGGGCGCGCCGGGGTCCGCGGCGAGCTGTTCGCGGCGCCGCCCGGCCGCCTCGGCGAGCAGCAGCTCGGCGTCGAGCCGGGGCGTCTCCGATCCCGCGGCTGCGATCGCGTCGCGCGCTGCCGCAAGCGCGTCCGCGACCGTCGCCGCCGCAGTCGCGCTCATCCCGCCGCGGCCTGGGCCTCGAGCTTGCGGCGCTTCTCCTCGGCCGCGAGGGCGTCGGTGAACTCGCGCAGATCGCCGCCGAGGACCTCGTCGAGCGCGTGGCTGGTCAGCTTGATCCGGTGGTCGGTGACGCGGCCCTGCGGGAAGTTGTAGGTGCGGACCTTCTCGGAGCGCTCGCCGGTGCCGACCTGCGAGCGCCGCTCGGCGGAGATCTCGGCCTGCTGGTCGGCGAGCGCCTTCTCGAGCAGACGGGCGCGGAGCACGCGCATCGCCTTCTCGCGGTTCTGGAGCTGTGACTTCTCGTCCTGCATCGAGACGACGATCCCGCTCGGCGCGTGCGTGATCCGGACCGCCGAGTCGGTCGTGTTGACCGACTGCCCGCCCGGTCCCGAGGAGCGGTAGACGTCGACCTGGAGGTCGTTGGGGCCGATCTCGACATCGACGTCCTCGGCCTCCGGGAGCACCGCGACGGTCGCCGTCGAGGTGTGGATCCGCCCCTGCGACTCGGTCTTCGGGACGCGCTGGACCCGGTGGGTGCCGCCCTCGTACTTGAAGACGGAATAGGCGGCCTCGCCCTTGACCGCGAACGTCACCTCCTTGAAGCCGCCGACCTCGGCCGGGCTCTGCGAGATCGCTTCGGTCGTGAAGCCGCGCTCCTCGGCGTAGCGGGTCAGCATCTTGTAGAGGTCGCCGGCGAACAGGGCCGCCTCGTCGCCACCGGCGCCGGCGCGGATCTCGACGAGCACGTTCTTGTCGTCGTTGGGGTCACGTTCGACCATCGCCAGACGGATCTCCTCGGCGAGCTTCTCGAGCTGGGCGGGCGCCTCGGCGACGACCCGGCGAAGCTCGTCGTCGTCACCGTCGGCGAGCAGCTCGCGAGCACCCTCGAGGTCGTCGTTGAGCGTCCGCCAGCGCGCCGCCAGCCGATGCGCCGGTTCGAGGTCGCGGTACTCGCGGCCGACATCCGCGTAGCGCTCGCGGTCGGCGATCACGTCGGGGTCCGACATCTCCCGCTCGAGGTCGGCGAAGCGCTCCTCGATCTGGTTGACGAGCTGCTCGATCACCGCGGAGAGTCTGACGACCGCTCTAGGTCCGAAGCCAGCTCGACCTGGAGGAGCTCGTCGGGGTGGCGATGCTCGACCTGCAGCGTCGTGTGTTCGATCGCGAACCGCTCGTGGATCGCGTGCTCGATCGCGAGCCGGGCGGCGTGGCAATCGTCCTCGGTGCCGACGAGGACGTGGGCGGACAGGGCTGGAAATCCCGACGTGACCTCCCAGACGTGGAGGTCGTGGACCTCGACTACCCCGGGGACGGCCGCCATCGCGCGCCCGATTGCGTCGGGATCGACCCCGCGAGGGGCGGCCTCGAGGAAGACCCGGCCGGACTCGACGAGCAGCGACCAGGCAGCCCGGAGCATGATCGCGGCAACGATCAGCGATGCGATCCCGTCCGCCTGGTCGAACCCGGTGGTGACGATGACGAGGCCGGCGATCGCCGTGAAGACGAATGCGGCGAGGTCGGTGAGGAGGTGCTGGAACGCGCCTTCGACGTTGAGCGAGGTGCGGTTCGCCTTCGAGAGCGTCCAGGTGGCGAGCAGGTTGACGACGATGCCGACCATCGCGACCACGAAGACGACGCCGCCCTCGACGGCGGGCGGGTCGATGAGGCGGCGGATCCCCTCGAAGACGATCAGCAGGCCGAGGACGAGCAGCGTCGCCCCGTTGAACTGAGCGCTGAGGATCCCGGCCCGCTTCCAGCCGAACGTCAACGCCCCGCCGGCCGGGCGGCGGGCGAGGCGGATCGCGACCAGCGCGAGTACGAGGGCGCCGGCGTCGGTGAGCATGTGCGCCGCGTCGGAGAGCAGCGCCAGCGAGTTGGCGAGGATGCCGACGACGACCTCGACGGCCATGAAGCCGACGATCAGCGCGAGCGCGATCCTCAGCTTGCCGCGATCGGCGTCAGCGGATACTTCGTGAGCGTGGCCGGTGTGGCCGTGATCGTGCTGGTGGGCCACCCGGGGGAGGCTACGCGACTATCTCGATCGGACTCTCCCGCCGCTCGAGGTCTGAACCCTCGACGGCGAGGACCTCCTCGAGCGAGGCGATCGCGACCGCGAGCTGGTCGTGGTCGGGCTCGCGGGTCGTCAGGTTCTGGAGCATCAGCCCCGGCCACATCAGCGTCCGCACCCATGCCTTGCGGCGGTTGCGGCCGGCCCACTTGATGACCTCGTAGGAGAGCCCGGCGATCAGCGGGATGCCGAGGACCCGGGAGAGCACCAGCCAGTACCACTCGGGCAGCCCGAGCGGCGCGAAGACGAAGATCGCCAGGACCATGACGATCAGCAGGAAGCTGGTGCCGCAGCGGGGATGGAGGCGCGAGTAGCGGGCGGCGCGCGCCGGGCTGAGCTCGTCGCCGGCCTCGAAGCAGGAGATCGTCTTGTGCTCGGCGCCGTGGTACTCGAAGACGCGCCGGAGGTCGGGGAGGCGGCTGATCGCGGCGATGTAGCCGATGAAGATCGCGGTCCGGACGATCCCCTCGACGAGCCAGAAGAGGACCGCGGAGCCGAGCTGGTCCTTGATCAGGCTCGTCAACCCGACCGGGACGACGAAGAAGAGCCCGACCGCGAGGGCGAGCGAGAGCGCGACGGTGAGCCCCCAGGTGAAGCCGCCGATCGGCTCCTCGTCCTCATCCATCTGCGCGTTCGCGGAGAACGCGAGGGCCCGGAAGCCGATCTTCAGCGACTCGGCGAGGGCGACGACGCCGCGGAGCACGGGCACCCGCAGGATCCGGTGCCGCTTCGCCCACGAGACCACCGGCTCGGAGGTGATCTCGATCTCGCCCTCGGGGGTGCGGACGGCGGCGGCCCAGGTCGAGACGCCGCGCATCATCACCCCCTCGAGGATCGCCTGACCGCCGACCGGCGCGTCGCGCGAGGCGACGGGCTTGCCGTCCGGCATCGGCGTGGCCGCTTCGTGCAGGTCGCTCACGATCGACCGCGCCGCGCCGCGGAAGGGGTCAGGACTTCTTGGCCGCCCTGCGGCGGAAGCGCTCCACACGACCGCCGGTGTCGACCAGCTTCTGCTTGCCGGTGTAGAACGGGTGGCATTCGGAGCAGATCTCGACGTGGATGTCAGGCTTGGTGGAGCGGGTGTAGAACTCGTTGCCGCACGCACAGCGCACGTGCGAGAGGCCGTATTCGGGATGTATCTCGGTCTTCATCGCCACCGAGTTTAGAGATGGTGTGAAGGGCTGCAGCGGTCTAGGCTCATGCCATGAGCGAGAACGAGGCGGTGCACGGGTTCGAGGAGGGCGACGAGGTCTGGGTCGAGGACGGCGACGGACGCCGCCACCCCGGGGTCTTCGTCGGCGACAACGAGAGCGCCGGCTGGTTCGGGGGCGGGCCGAGCGCCTACGTCGTCCATCCCGAGGCCCACCAGGCCGAGGTCGTCTCGATCTTCCGGATCACGCCCCGGAACCCCTAGAACGGTCCCGGGCGATGCGAGCGATGGTCTTCGACGCCCCCGGGCAGTCGCTGCGAGCGGCCGAGATCGCGGAGCCGGAGGCCGGCCCGGGTCAGCTGCTGCTCGAGGTCCGGGCCTGCGGGGTCTGCCGGACGGATCTCCACCTGCTCGACGGCGAGGTGCCGATCGCCGAGCCGCCGCGCGTGCTCGGCCATCAGATCGTCGCCACCGTCGTCGGCGACGGCGGGCGCGTCGGGGTGCCGTGGCTCGGCTGGACCTGCGGAGAGTGCGTCTATTGCCTCTCGGGCCGCGAGAACCTCTGCCCGCGGGCCCGGTTCACCGGCCGTGACATCGATGGCGGCTACGCCGAATACGCGGTCGCCGACGAGCGCTTCTGCTTCCCGATCCCCTCCAGCTACCCCGACGAGCAGGCCGCGCCGCTGCTCTGCGCGGGCCTGATCGGCTACCGGGCCCTGACGATGTGCGGGGACGCGCAGCGGATCGGCTTCTACGGATTCGGCGCCGCCGCCCACATCCTCACCCAGGTCGCGATCGCCGACGGCCGCGAGGTGTTCGCGTTCACGCGCGCCGGTGACGACGCAGCGCAGCGGTTCGCGCGTGAGCTTGGAGCGGTCTGGGCCGGCTCCTCGGAGGAGCGGCCGCCCGAGCAGCTGGACGCGGCGATCATCTTCGCGCCGGTCGGAGCGCTCGTCCCCGCCGCCCTCACCGCGGTCGCGCCGGGCGGGACCGTCGTCTGCGGCGGGATCCACATGAGCGACATCCCGTCCTTCCCCTACGAGCTGCTCTGGGGGGAGCGCACGGTCCGCTCGGTGGCCAACCTGACCCGCGCCGACGGTGAGGCGCTGCTCGCCCTGGCGCCACGGGTCCCGGTGGAGACGGCGGTGTCCACGTACCCGCTCGAAGCGGTCGACGACGCCCTCGCCGACCTCCGCGCCGGTCGCTTCGTCGGCGCCGCGGTGATCGTGCCCGGCGACGCCCGCTGAGCCGGAATAAGCTGTCGCCCGTGCCATCCGCGGCGGAGACCGACGACGAGACGATCACGATCGTCCTCGCCGATGATCACGAGCTCGTCCGGGCCGGGATCCGCAAGATCCTCGAGGACGAGGCGGGCTTCGAGGTCGTCGCCGAGGCCGGCGATGCCGAGGCCGCGGCCCGCTACGTGCTCGGCCACAAGCCGTCGGTCCTGATCCTCGACCTGAGCATGCCCGGCCTGCCGAGCCTCGAAGCGCTGCCGAAGGTGTTCGAGGCGTCGCCGGACACGAAGGTCGTCGTGCTGACGATGCAGAACGAGCCGGCGTTCGCACGCACGTCCCTGCAGGGAGGCGCGAAGGGATACGTGATCAAGCACTCAGCCGCCAGCGAGCTCGTCACCGCGATCCACGCGGTGGTTGCCGGCGGGACCTACATCAACCCGGAGCTGGGCGCCCGGCTCGCCGCCGAGCCGGACAAGCCGGAGGGGCCGCCCGACGAGCTGACCCCGCGCGAGGTCGAGGTCCTCGGGCTGCTCGCGCTCGGCTACGTCAACCCGGAGATCGCCGAGAAGCTGGTCCTCAGCGTCCGCACCGTGGAGACGCACCGGGCGAACATCCAGCGCAAGACCGGACTCTCGACCCGCGCCGAGCTGATCGCCTACGCGATCGACAACGAGCTCGTCGAGCGCTAGTCGGATTTGCGCCAGGCGGGCAGCGTCGCCCGGACCAGGGTCCCGCCGCCGTCGCGACCCTCGATCGCGAGCTCTCCTCCGGCGAGCTCGACCCGCTCCCGCATCCCGGTCAGCCCGAAACCACGACTGACGCTCGAGAGGTCGAACCCGGTGCCGTCGTCCTCGACGCGGATCACGACGACGCCGTCGCGCTCCTCGATCGCGACCCGGGCGCGCGTTGCGTCGGCATGCTTGATCGCGTTGGTCAGGCCCTCCTGGACGAGCCGGTAGATCGTCGACTCGAGCTCGGGCGTGTGCCGGCGACGCGCGTCGCCGCGCTCGAAGGCGAGGTCGATGTCGGCCTCGAAGCGGAGCTCCGAGCGCGTCGCAAGCCGGTCCATCAGCGCTTCGATCGCCGCCTCGATGCCGAGCTGGTCGAGTGCCGCCGGTCGGAGCTCGGCGATCAGGCCCTGGAGGCCGCTGACGGTCCGCTCGACCTGCTCGTTGGCGATCGCGAGGAACTCGCGCACGTCCTCGAGCGTCTCGGCCCGCGCGGCGTGCTCCTGCATGATCCGCAGCGCCCCGAGCTCCTGCAGCGTCTCGTCGTGGAGCTCGCGGGCCCAGCGACCGCGCTCGCGCTCGGAGGAGGCGATCGCGAGCTTCGCCTTCTCGTCCTCGATCGCATGCGCAGCCGAGATCGCGTTGGCGGCACTGGTCGCGAACGACTCGAGGGTGAGCTGCTGGTCGGCGGTGAAGCTCGTCTCGGGACCGATGTGATCGATGACGAGGAGCACGCCGAGGCCCTGGCCCCGCGCGCGCAGCGGCACCGCCAGCCCGCTGGAGCCTTCGATGCCGAGCTCCTCCAGCGATTGCGCAGCCGCCGGGCCGATCCGCTGGCTCGACTCCATCCCGATGAAGTCCGCCGTCCCCGACCCGGGCCCGACGCCGCGGCCGATCGACCGCGACCCGCGCTCCCCCGCCGCCCCGCGGACGACGAGCTGCGGGCCCTCCTGGAGGAGGACGTAGCCGGAGCGCGCCTTCATCAGCGCCCGGGCCCGTTTCGTGACGAGCTCGAGGACGCGCCCGAGGTCCGACTCGCCACCGAGCTCGCGGCTCAGCGAAGCCGTCGCCTGCAGTCCCTGGACAAGGCGCTCGAGGTCGGCACGCCCGCGCTGAAGCTCCTCGTGGGTGCGGGCGTTGTTGATCGCGACCGCGCTCCACTCGGCGAGGACGACCACGAGCCGCTCGTCCGACTCGCTGAAGCTCGCGCCGCCCTGCTTCTCGGTCAGGTAGATGTTCCCGTAGACCTCCCCGCGGACGCTGATCGGCGCGCCGACGAACGTCGTCATCTCCGGATGGCCGGCCGGGAAGCCGTAGGAGCGGGGGTGATCGCCGATCCGCTCGAGGCGGAGCGGGCGCGGGTCGCTGATCAGCTCGCCGAGGATCCCATGGCCCCGCGGAAGCGGCCCGATCCGGCGTCGCGTCTCCTCGTCGATCCCCGAGTAGAGGAAGCGCTTGAGCCGGGTCTTCTCCTCGTCGAGGACCCCGAGCGCCGCGAAGCTGGCGCCGGTCAGCTCCCGGGCCGCCTCGAGGACCTGGGCGAGGACTGCGTCGAGGTCGAGCTCGGAGACGAGACGGCGGCCGACGTCGAGAAGGCGCTCGAGCTCCGCCGGCTCGAGCTCGGCGGCTTCCGCGCTCATCGGCCGGTCCCGATCCTCGGACCGGGTGGCAGCCGCTCGGGGTTGACTACCGAGCCGGTTCGCAAGTCCGCCCGGATGCTCGGCCCCCGCACCCGGCCTAGATTCGGGCACGTGGAGCGCCAGGTACTCATCGGTTATCAGGATAGTCGCGAGGGTCGTGACGCATTGGCCCTGGGACGGCTGATCGCCGAGGTATGTGGCGGCACCCTGACGGTCGCGACGGTCTATCCCTGGCCGCGCGGCCTGATGACCCACGAAGACCTCTCGAATGCGCTCGCGGTCGAGAGCTCCGGCACGTTCGAGACGGTTCGAGGCCTACTCCCGGGACTCGACGTCGACACCGTGCCGATTGCCGAGCAGTCGATCTCCAGCGCGCTCGGCAAGCTCGCCGAGGATCGTCACGCCACCGTGCTCGTGGTCGGCTCCTGCCACCGCGGCAAGGTCGGCGAGACGCTCCTCGGGAGCACCGGCGCCTCGCTCCTACACGGCGCTCCCTGCGCGGTCATGGTCGCTCCGCGCGGCTTCGCCGACCGCAGCGAGCAGTCGATGCTGAAGATCGGGGTCGGCTTCGACGGCTCGCCGGAGGCCTGGGTCGCGCTCGAGACCGCGATCGCGCTCGCCGAGCGGACACACGCCGAGGTCCTCGTGCTGAGCGTCGCCGACTATCTGAAGTACGGCTACGCGACGGTCTGGACCGTGATGACGGCAGGCGAACTCGAGGATGCCGAGCGCAAGGAGATGCAGCGCACGCAGGAGCTGGCCCTCGGCCGGATCCCGCCCGCGGTCAGATCCGAGGGACGGCTGCTGACCGGATCCCCGGGCGCCCTGCTCGCCGAGGCCTCGGGCGAGGTCGACCTGATGATCATCGGCTCGCGCGGACACGGGCCGCTGCGGCGGACGCTGCTCGGCAGCACCTCGCGGGCGTTGATCTCATCGGCGCGCTCGCCGTTGCTGGTCGTCCCGCGCGGGATCTCGATGGACCCGCTCGGGCTCCGCCGCGGCCGCGCCGACGCGCCGGCGACGATCTAGGATCGGACGGCGCTCAGCCGACCGCCGGCAGCTCGGCGCGGATCCGCCCCCCGCGCGTCGGCGCGAAGGTGATCGCGCGCCGCGTCACCCCTTCGGGACGGGCTCCCGGGCGGGGACGAAGCCGCCGCGCCGCGAGGACGGCGCGGATCACGATCTTCATCTCGAAGACCGCGAAGCTCGCGCCAAGACAGCGGCGGACGCCGCCGCCGAACGGGATCCACTCGTAGGTCCCCGGCG
>DATMCB010000131.1:0-6002 GCA_035558835.1 Solirubrobacterales bacterium | reverse complement strand
ACGAGCCCCGCCGCCGCGGTCGGATGCTCCGGCGCGATCACCTCGGGGGGGACGATCGGATCCGCCTCCTCACCGAGGGCCCGGAAGACGGCACCGGCGTCGGCGAGCGGGTCGATCAGGAGCGTCTCGTCGCCGGCGCCGAGCTCGAAGCCGGCCCAGCCGAGCGATCTGATCCGCAAGCCCATCGCAGGCACAATAGCGAACGAGCGTCTGCTATGTCGCCCGGGCTCGCTCACGTCGGAGCGGGCGGTCCGACGCTCCGTAGCGGCCACCGAGCGCGGCCGGTGCGGGTTGCCGATGAGCCGCCGATCGACGGGTCCTA
Source organism: Solirubrobacterales bacterium (assembly GCA_035558835.1). Classification (GTDB taxonomy): domain Bacteria; phylum Actinomycetota; class Thermoleophilia; order Solirubrobacterales; family 70-9; genus RHKX01. Next base: position 5,680 of record DATMCB010000131.1, on the reverse strand, counting down.
AGCTGGGTAGTGCGTTCCTCGAGGAGGTTGCGTTGACGCCCTGTCCTGAGTCTCCGACGATCGGGCGCGGATCATGCGCCTGACCCGTCGTGGAACCTTCGCCGACCGCCGCGAGTGAGGCCGGATGCTTGCCGCGCGGCTCAGCGACGAGGACCTCGACGACCCGGTCATCGTCGCCCTGCCACGGGGCGGCGTCCCGGTCGGCTACGAGGTCGCAACGGCGCTTCAGGCCCCGCTCGACATCGGGCTCGTCCGCAAGCTCGGGCATCCGAATCAGCCCGAGCTCGGGCTCGGCGCGATCGGCGAGGACGGGACCGTCGTCGTCGACGAGAAGGCGCTCGAGGCGTTCGGGATCACGGGCGAGCAGATCGAGCCGATCGCGCGCCGCGAGCAGGAGGAGCTCGACCGCCGCCGCCGCCTCTACCGGGGCGATCGCGAGCCGGTCCCGATCCGCGGCCGCACCGCGGTCGTCGTCGACGACGGCATCGCGACCGGCGTCAGCGCCGCGGCGGCCTCGCGGGTGCTGAAGGCGCAGGGCGCCGCGAAGGTGGTCCTCGCCGTCCCGGTCTGCCCCGAGGGGACGTCCGAGCGGATCGACGGCGACATCGACGAGGTCGTGACGCTCGCGGCCCCGCACCACTTCAGCAGCGTCGGCGCCTGGTACGACGACTTTGCGCAGATCAGCGACGACGAGGTCATCGCCCTCCTCGATGCCGCCCGCGAGCAGGGCGGACTGCCCGGCGACGAGCCCGCCGCGGAACCTGACGATGGCCCCGGTGACACGCCGGCCGACGAGTCCGGGGAGGTCCTTATCCCGACCGGCGACGGCGCCGAGCTCGGCGGCGCGCTCCGGCTTCCGCCCGATCCGGCCGGGCTCGTGGTCTTCGTCCACGGCAGCGGATCGAGCCGCCACAGCCCGCGCAACAACTCGGTTGCGCGCTATCTCGAGGGCCGCGGGTTCGCGACCCTGCTCTTCGATCTGCTGACGGCGGACGAGGCCGGCGACCGCGGCAACGTCTTCGACATCGATCTGCTCACCCGGCGGCTGCTCGACGCGATCCAGTGGGCGCGCCGCCGGCCGGGCCTGACGCGGCTCCCGGTCGCCTGCTTCGGCGCCTCGACCGGAGCGGCGGCGGCGCTGCGGGCGGCTGCAGACCGGCGTGGCGGCGTCGGCGCGGTCGTCTCCCGCGGCGGCCGCCCCGACCTCGCCGGCGAGGCGCTCGGGCGGGTGACCGCGCCGACGCTCCTGATCGTCGGCGGCCGCGATACCGAGGTCCTGGCGCTGAACCGCAGCGCCGCCGCGGCGATCGCCGGGCACTGCCAGCTCGCCGTCGTGCCCGGCGCGACCCACCTCTTCGAGGAGCCGGGAACGCTCGCGCAGGCCGCCCGCCTCGCCGCCGACTTCCTCGAGATCAGGATCTCGGAAGGCGAGCGTGGCTACCGATCGGCGACCGGCGGCGGCGCCCGGTAGCCGCCGACCGCCCGCTTCGTCAGCAACCGGCGCCGGCCGGCGACTGAACCGTCGAGGAACCGTGTCGATGCACAGACGAGACAGTCGAAAAGGCTCCCAACGGCCGCTGACAGGGCCAACGTCGTCCGCCCCCATCCCTACCGTCCCTGCGGCCATGGAACCGTTGCAGGCAGAGCTCGGTGAGACCGCCCCGGAGGCCGTCCCGGCCCCCGCTCATCAGGCGTTGGCGGCGCTCGCCGACGGCGATCGGGTCGAGTGCTGCTACGCCGTCCGCGACCGTAGCCGCCGGCCGACGAAGCGCGGCGGCGAGTGGCTGTCGCTGAAGATCGCCGACCGCACGGCGACCATCCAGGCGAAGTCGTGGGACGAGATCGAGGCGCGGTTCGCGGCCGCCGAGCCGGGGACGGTCGTCCACCTCGTCGGCCGCTACGAATGCAGCCGGCAATGGGGCGATGCGCTGATCGTCGAGGCGATCGCGCCGGCCGGGGAGGGGGACTACGACCCCGCGAACCTGCTCGAGGTCTCGCCGGAGCCGGTCGAGCGGATGGAGGCCGATCTCGCCGATCTCCTCGAGACGATCCAGGAGCCGGATCTGCGGGAGCTGCTCGACCGGCTGATCGCGCCGGGCGGCGAGCTCTGGGAGCGCTTCCGCGACGCCCCGGCCGCCAAGCACTACCACCAGGCCTACCGCCACGGTCTGCTCGAGCACACGCTCTCGGTCGCGCAGGGCGTCAGCGCCGCGGCGTCGTTCTTCTCCGGCATCGATCGCGACGTCGCCATCGCCGGAGCGCTGCTGCACGACATCGGCAAACTCGATGCCTACAACGACAACCCGCTTGCGATCGACATGACAGATCTCGGCCGGCTGATCGGCGAGATTCCGCTCGGCTACTACCGGGTCCGTCGCGAGATCGAGTCGATCGAGGGCTTCGACCCCGACCTCGGCTGGGCGGTCCTCCACATCATCCTCTCCCACCACGGGACGCTCGAGCACGGCTCGCCGGTGACGCCGGCGACCCGCGAGGCGACCCTCGTCCACATGATGGACAACCTCGGCGGCAAGCTCGGCAGCTTCGACCGGATCGAGCGGACCCTCTCCGAGGGCCAGGCCTGGTCCAGCTTCGACCGCGGCATAGACGGCTCGGCTTACTTTCGTAACCGCCGGGCGGCCTGAGCGCGCGCAGCTCGGCGTCATGGCCGGCTCACGGCCCTAAGGCCGCTTCGCCGGCATCTTCCTTTATCTGCGGGCGCTCAGACTCGCCCGGACGCGGCCGGACGCGAGCATCTACCGGCTCCGGCGGCGCGAGGTGCGGGCCCTGATCAGGTCGGGGTCCTTGCGGACCTCGCGGGCTTCCTGGGCGAAGAACTGGGCGATGGCGAGCATGGCCTCTTCCTTTCCAGTTGATAACGACAATGACCGGTGAAAACCTTACAGCGGTCATGCTGACCTGTCAAGTTGAATCACCGGTCACGCAGCGATAGGATCGTGTCCATGGAAACGGCAGCTATCAGTGCTTGGATCGAGGACAAGGTCGCGCCGGAACCGTTGCTTGCCATCCAGGCCCTGGCGAACTCCCAGGCCTCCGAGGACGACCCCGAGCAGCTCGTCGACGCCACCGGCTCCCGCGAGTGGTTGACCGGCTTCGGCCTCCTGGCGCCCGGTGCCGAGGTCTCCGAGGAGGGCCGGAAACAACTGGTCGAGCTGCGCCGCTGCGTCCGGGCGCTGATCGACGCGAACATGACCGGAGACCCGGACGAGGCGGCGAGCGCCGAGCTCGCCCGGATCGCGGCACGCCATCCGGTCCCGGTCCAGGTCGGCGCCGACGGCACCATCGACGTCGACCTCGAGCCGGCGGCTTCGGTCGACGCCCTGATCGCGCAGATGATCGGCATCGTCCTCCGCGCCCAGATCGACGGCAGCTGGGAGCGGCTGAAGATCTGTGCGGCGGATTCGTGCCGCTGGGCGTTCTTCGACGTTTCGAAGAACCGCGGCGGCCACTGGTGCTCGATGGAGGTCTGCGGCAACCGCGAGAAGAACCGCGCCTACCGCGAACGGAAGTCGTCCGCCGCTACTTCGTGAAGCGCTCGGCGCAGCGCTGCATCTTCGACGCGTCCGGCTGAACCCGCTGGACGCAGGCGAGGACGCGCTCGGCGTCGGTCTTGCCGGTGCCGCTCAGGTTCGGCGGGTTGACGCCGGCGTCGTCGAAGGCGTTGTCGATCGAGCTCTCGACACCGCCGACGCTGTCGAAGGCGCGATCGATCGTGTCGTTGGTCGTGTCGAGGATCGGCCGGACCAGGAAGAAGTAGATCGCGGCGATGATCCCGACCGTGACGATCAATCTGATCAGGCTGCGAGCGAGGGTCTCCGACATCGGCAGTCGCGAATCTAACGTGGCCGGAGGTCGGCGAGACGCACGGAAGGCGCGCCAGAGAGCGCAAAGTGCGTGAAAGCCGGCGCCGGCCCCGCGGGGGGCCACCCGGTGGCATCTATCCTCAGGGCGTGGCCAAGGACACCGAGAAGCTGATCCGCCAGCTGTCCCTGATCTCGTTCCTGATGGCGAATCGCCGCCCGGTCTCGGCGCTCGAGATCAAGCAGGAGGTCGAGGGGTACAGCTCGATGAACGAGGACGCGTTCGCGCGCCGGTTCTATGCCGACCGCGCCGAGCTCGAGAGCCTCGGGATCGCGCTCAAGGTCGACAGGCCAAGCGAGGGCTTCCTCGAGTCCGAGCTCTACGCGCTGCCGCCCGAGAACTACTACCTGCCCGCGATCGAGTTCACCGACTCGGAGCTCGCTGCGCTGCGGACCGCGCTCGCCCTGCTCGACGGCCAGTTCGCCTACGCCGAGCCGCTGCGGCTGGCGCTCCAGCAGGTCTCGTGGGGGCGGAAGAGCCCGCTCAACGGCACTGCCGACGCACCGATCGAGATGGCGATGACGGCCTCGGCCGGCGGCCGCGAGCTGTCGCAGCGCCTCGCGAAGATCGAGACCGCGATCTCGCGCCGGAAGACGATCGAGTTCAGCTACTACACGATGGAGCGCGACGCGACGATGGACCGCAAGGTCGATCCCTACCACCTCGTCTTCCGCTCCGGCCAGTTCTATCTGATCGGCTACGCCCACGAACGCGATGCCGTCCGCGTCTTCAGGCTCTCGCGGATCCAGGGCAAGGTCTCCTACGCGAGCAAGGCCGAGCACGACTTCAGCCCGCCCGGCAGTTTCGACCGCCGCGACTACGCATCCCGTGCCGACTGGCAGATGGGCACGAGCGAGGGGACCGCACGGATCTTCCTCCGCGAGCGGATCGACTGGCTCGTCGAGCGCGACTACGGCGAGTACGGCGAGATCGAGCCGGCCCGCAACGGCGACGGCAAGCGCGGCAAGGGCTCGGTGTTCGAGACCGAGTTCTCCTCCGCCCGCCAGCTCGTCGCCTGGCTGCTCGGCTGGCGCCACAACGCGGCCGTCCTCGAGCCGCCCGAGCTCGCCGCCGAGGCCGAGGAGCGGCGCGAGCTGCTCCGCAGCCGCCACTCGAGCGACTTCAAGACCGCCAAGCGGGTCGCCACACCGGCCGTCGGGGAGGCCGAGCGCCGGAGCCGCTCGAACGGCAAGAACGAGACCGTGATCCGGCCGGAGCGGTTCGCCCGCCTCGTCACCCTCGCCGGGATGCTGATCGATTCGGCCCGCAACGACCGGCGGCTCGCGACCGCCGACGTCTGCGACGAGCTCGGGATCACCGTCAAGGAGCTCGCCAGCGACATCGACGTCCTCAACGTCGTCAACTTCGGCGGCGGCACCTACGTCCTCTACGCCGAGGTCGTCGGCGACGAGATCGAGGTCGATCCCGAGGCCTACGGCGACAGCTTCGCGCGGCCCGCACGCTTGCTGCCGCTCGAGGCGAAGGCGCTGGTCGCCGCGATCGACCTCTTCGGGGACCACCTGCCGCAGGCGGGGCTCGACACCGCCCGCGACAAGATCGTCGGGGCGCTCGGTCACGACCCCTCCGAGGAGGGCCTGCAGATCACCGTCGAGCGCGACGATCCGGAGATCGTCACCGCCGTCAACGAGGCAATCGTCTCCCACTCGGTCCTGAAGATCAACTACTACAAGGAGAACGAGGACCAGTTCACCTCGCGCGAGATCGAGCCCTACCGGCTCGCCCGGGGTCCCGACGGCTGGTACGTCGGCTGCCGCGACCGCAAGCGCGACGCGGTCCG
>DATMCB010000130.1:0-2750 GCA_035558835.1 Solirubrobacterales bacterium | reverse complement strand
GTCGACGTCCCGTCCGAGACGTCGCCCGAGCAATCGAAGCAGGAGCTCGCAGCGCTCGGCACGGCCCTCTCGGGAACCGAGGGGGTGGCCGGCGTCGGCAAGCCGGTCGTCAACGATGCCGGTGACACCGCCGTCTATCAGCTCTTCCCGACCACCTCGCCGCAGGACAACGCGACCAGCGATCTCGTCAAGACGATCCGCGACGACGTCCTGCCGCCGGTCGAGGAGCAGTACGGCTTCGTGGCCCATGTCGGCGGCAGCACCGCGATCTTCGACGACTTCGCGACCTACATCTCCGGGAAGCTGCCGCTCTTCTTCGGCATCGTGATCGTCCTCTCGGCGCTGCTCCTGATGGCGGCGTTCCGATCGGTGCTCGTCCCGCTCAAGGCGGTGCTGATGAACGTGCTCAGCATCGGCGCGTCGTTCGGGGTCGTCGTCGCGATCTTCCAATGGGGCTGGCTCGGCAGCCTGATCGGCCTCGACGAGACGGCACCGATCGAGTCATTCCTGCCGGTGATGGTCTTTGCGATCGTCTTCGGCCTCTCGATGGACTACGAGGTGTTCCTGATGTCCCGCGTCCACGAGGAGTGGGACAAGCGCAAGGACGCCTCCGAGGCGGTCGTCCACGGGCTGGCGTCGACGGGCCGTGTGATCACCGCGGCCGCGACGATCATGATCTGCGTGTTCGCGTCGTTCGCGCTCGGCGGCAACATGACGATCAAGCTGTTCGGCGTCGCGCTCGCCTCGGCGGTGGCAATCGACGCGTTCGTGATCCGCAGCGTCCTGGTCCCGGCGATCATGGAGTTGCTCGGGAAGCGTGCCTGGTGGCTGCCGGCCTGGCTCGACCGGATCCTGCCGAGGCTCAACGTCGAGCACGGCTCGGAACCGGTCTCCCAGGGCGACGGCCGCGGGCCGCTCGAGCCGGCCGAGGACCGGGCGTGACGACCGACTACGAGTCCAAGCGCTGGAAGGCGCTGGCGCTGCTCTGCGTCGCCCAGTTCATGGTCATCCTCGACGCCTCGATCGTGAACATCGCCCTGCCGACGATCGGCACCGCGCTCGACTTCTCCCAGGACGACCTCTCGTGGGTCGTGAACGCCTACGTGCTGACGTTCGGCGGCTGCCTGCTGCTCGGCGGCCGCCTCGCCGACCTGCTCGGCCGCCGCCGCGTCTTCATGGCCGGCCTGGTCCTGTTCGCGCTCGCCTCGCTCGCCGGGGGCTTCGCCCAGAACGACATCCAGCTCGTCATCGCCCGCGCCGTCCAGGGCCTCGGAGCGGCGATCGTCTCGCCGGCGGCGCTCTCGATCATCACCGTCACCTTCCGGGAGGGCGCCGAGCGCAACAAGGCGCTCGGGGCGTGGGGGGCCGTCGCCGGCTCCGGCGGCGCAGTCGGCGTCCTCCTCGGCGGCGTCCTCACCGAGAGCCTCGGCTGGGAATGGGTCCTCTGGGTGAACGTGCCGATCGGCCTCGCCGCCGCCGCGATCGCACCGCGGCTGATCGCCGAGAGCCACTCCGAAGCGGAGAACCGCTCATTCGACATCCCCGGCGCGGTGACCATCACCGGCGGCCTGTCGCTGCTCGTCTACGCGATCGTCAACGCCGAGAAGGCCGGCTGGGGCTCGACCGAGACGATCGTCCTGCTCGCGATCGCGGCCGCCCTGATCGCCGCCTTCGTCGCGATCGAGCGGCGGTCGCCCGCGCCGCTGGTGCCGTTCCGGATCTTCCGGCTGCCGACCCTGACCGGCGCCAACGCCGTCGGCCTGCTGATCGGCGCTGCCCTCTTCTCGATGTTCTTCTTCGCCTCTCTCTACATGCAGCAGGTGCTCGGCTACGGGGCGATCAAGGCCGGCATCTCCTATCTGCCGCTCTCGGCCGGGATCATCATCTCGGCCGCGTTCAGCTCGCAGCTCTCGACCCGGATCGGCTTCAAGCCGGTGCTCGTGGCCGGCTGCGTCCTGATGGCGATCGCCCTGGTCTGGTGGTCGCAGATCTCCCCCGACGGCAGCTACGTCAGCGACATCCTCGGACCCTCGGTCGTCGCGGCGATCGGCCTCGGGCTCGGCTTCGTGGCGATCACGATCGCCGCCGTCGCCGGCGTCTCCGAGCACGAGTCGGGGCTCGCGAGCGGGCTGATCAACACCTCTCAGCAGGTCGGCGGCGCCCTCGGCCTCGCGATCCTCGCGACGATCGCCAACTCGGTCACCGACGACAAGCTCGCCGGCGCTACGACCCCGGCCGAGCAGGGCGCGGCGCTCACCGACGGCTTTCAGCAGGCCTTCCTCGCCGGCGCCGGGTTCGCCGTCCTCGCCCTGATCCTCTGCCTCACCCTGATCAGAACGAGCGACTCGAGGGCGATGGTCGACCGCGAGGCCGCGGAGCGCGTAGGCGCCTGAGCAACGGCGCCCACCCGCCGCGTAATGTCGGCGTCATGGCCGACTACTCCGACAAGGGGCTCTGGCACTCGACCTACGGCCCGTATCGGCCGAGCCCGCCGCTGACCGGCTCGATCGAGGCGGACGTCGCGATCGTCGGCGGCGGCTTCACAGGGATGGCGACCGCCTACTACCTGCTGAAGGCGGAGCCGTCGCTGAAGGTGGTCGTCCTCGAGAGCGAGGTCGTCGGCTACGGCGCGAGCGGCCGCAACGGCTCGTTCGCGATGACCGTCGTCGGCCTCGGCCTCGACGTGCTCGTCAAGCTCAAGGGCCGCGAGCGGGCACTCGCCGCTCACCGCTACATGGAGCGGGCCGTCG
>DATMCB010000129.1:0-8453 GCA_035558835.1 Solirubrobacterales bacterium | reverse complement strand
GACTCGATCACCGTCAAGCGGGCCGCCGACATCGAGGTCGCGGGGCTCGACCTGGTCTGCCTGGCGGTCCCCTCTGCATCGCTTCCCGCCGCCGTCGGCGCGCTCTCCGACCGGATCGGGTCGCGGACCGCGGTGCTGCTGCTCAGCAAGGGCCTCGTCCCGCCGCTCGGGACGCTGCCGAGCGAGTACGTGGACGAGCGGATCCGCTCCCGCGCCGTCGCCGCCCTCGGCGGCCCCGCTCACGCCAAGGAAGCGGCGTCGGGAACGGCGGCACTGGCGCTCGCGAGCCGCGACGAGGACCTCCGCGCCCAGCTCGGCGACGTCTTCGATCGCGCCGGGCTGATCTGCGAGCGGAGCGCCGACGTCATCGGCGTCGAGATGGCCGGCGCCGCTAAGAACGCCGCCTCGCTCGCCGCCGCGGCGGCCGCGCCGCACGGCCTCAACGCCGCCGGCATCGCCGCGGCCGAGATCTGGCGCGAATGCTCCGCCTACGCGACGTTGCGCGGCGGATCGCCGGAGACGTTCGCGGGTCTCGCCGGGATCGGCGATCTGACCGCGACGATCCTCGCGCCGGGCAGCCGCAACCGCCGCGCCGGCGAGCTGCTCGGCAGCGGCGTCCCGGCCGAGCAGATCCCCGACCGGATCGGCCAGGCGTCGGAGGCCCTCGACTCGGTGCCGCTGATCGCGGCGGCCGTCGAGGGCGCCGGGGTCGAGGCGGGCGGGCTGAACGGGCTGGCGGCGCTGATCGACGGCGAGCTGACGGCGATCGAGTGGGTCGAGGGCCTGCGCCGGGCCGAGCGGGCGAGGACCGCGGCATGAGCGGGCCCGCCAGACGGCGTGATCTAGGCTTGCCCGGTGGCGGAGAGCTCCAGCACCGACCCGGCCGCGACCGCGAGCGGCAACGGCGCCCCGGCCGGCAAGCGGGACCTCGACCGTGCCTTCGAGGCGCTCTACCGGGAGCACCTGCGGGACGTCTATTCCTACTGCTATTACCGGATCGGAAACCACCACGACGCCGAGGACGTGACCGAGCAGACGTTCCTTCAGGCCTATCGCCACTTCGAGCGGGCGCAGCGCGAGTCCGACGGCCGGCCGCTGCGGCCCTGGCTGATCAGGATCGCTCACAACCTCGCCGCCAACTACCACCGCGACCGCTCGCGGCGGCCGACCGCGGCGCTCGACAACGTCGAGCCGGTCGAGCATCCGCACGGCACCGAGCGCATCGTCGAGGGCCGGGAACGGATGCGCGAGGTCATGTCGGGGCTCGACCGCCTCTCCGACGATCGCCGCGAGGCGCTGATCATGCGCTTCTCGCTGGGCATGTCGAACCGCGAGATCGCCCGTGCGCTCGGCCGCAGCGACGGCGCGACGAAGGTGCTGATCCACCGCGCCATCAAGCAGCTCGAGGAAGAGCTTCAGGCGGCAGGGGCGAGCGATGAGTGAGCCCCGGTTCGAGTCCGAGGACCTCGAGCGGATGCTCGCCGATGCGCTGCGCCCGATCGAGCCGCCGGAGCGGCTCGGCAGCCGCGTCGAGTCGACGCTGTCGATGCTGACCGGCGCCGCTGCCAACGAGCTCTCCTGGTGGGCCGACGAGCTCTCCGAGACCGAGCTTCAGGCCCTTCGCGATCCCCGCAACTGGGTCCGTCCGGTGGCCGCCGCCGCGGTCGGCGGCGTCGCCGGCACCGCGCTCGTCCTGATCGAGGTCCGGCGCCGGCGTCGCGGCGAGGGGCTGCGCGGCTTCGCCGACGGGATCAGGCGCGCGATCGGCTAGACGCGGGCCGCCGCTTCGGCTTTCGCCGCGGCAGGCTCGGGAGCGGCCCGTCGGCGAGCGCCGCGATCGCGCCGAGGCCGCCGATCACGAGGTGAAGGACGTTGTCCTCGTCGGTCAGCGGCAGGACCTCGAGGATGTTGCCGATGTCGTGGTCGGTGCCGATCAGGCCCCAGACCCCATAGACGAGGTAGAAGCCGGCGAGCGTCGCCGCGGTCCGGCGCGCGTGCCGGGGTGCGAAGGCGAGGGCGAGCAGGCCGCTGGCGAGGTAGATCACGTTCCGCCAGCCGTTGACGACGATGATTCCGGCGATGTCGTCGGCGGCGAGCTTCGTGCCGGTGTCGAAGCCGGCGTCGTAGAAGAAGCCGAGCACGCCGAGGAGCGACAGGAAGACGCCGGCGGCGAGCGCGTAGAGCCGCGCCGGCCCCGCCTCGTCGGTCGCCCGGCGCGGCCGCTGATCCGATCTGTCGGCCATCGCCTCCACAGCGTATGTTGATTCGGGCCGGATCGAGCGAGCGGGTGACGGCCGTCGATTACCCTTCCCGGCCCCATCGCCACCTGCTACCGCCACCCAGACCGCGAGACCGGCGTTGCCTGTTCCCGCTGCGGCCGGCCGATCTGCCCGGAATGCATGACGCCGACGTCGGTCGGGATGCGCTGTCCCGAGTGCGCCGGCGACCGGACCGAGGTGCGGACGGCCCGGTCGATGAGGTCGGGGCGGATGCAGGCGACCTACGCGCTGATCGGGATCAACGTCTTCGTGTTCGTGCTGCAGCTGCTCGGTGGCGGACCGTCGGGGACCGACGGGTCGCTGTTCGCCCACGGCGCCCTCTGCGGGAACGCGGTCGGCGACGGCGGCATCTGCGGTGGAGGCGGGCAGGTGATCCAATCCGATGGCGGCGAGTCGTGGCGGATCATCAGCTCCGGCTTCCTCCACGGCGGCATCATTCACCTGGCCCTGAACATGTTCGTCCTGTTCATCCTCGGCCAGGTTCTCGAGCCGGCGATCGGCACGGTCCGCTTCGTCGCCGTCTACCTCGTCTCGCTGATCGCCGGAGCGGTCGGGGCGCTGATCATGTCCGACCCGGTCACGTTCACCGTCGGGGCCTCCGGAGCCATCTACGGCCTGTTCGTGGCGACCATCCTGATCGCCCGCCAGCGCGGCCACATGGAGGTCGTCCAGCAGCTCGCGTTCTGGCTCGTCATCAACCTCGTCTTCACGTTCGCCGCCTCGAACATCAGCGTCGGCGGCCACCTCGGCGGGATCCTCGGCGGCTTGATCGGGGGGCTGATCGTCGTCGCGGCCGAGCGCAGCCTCGCCAGCCGCGAGACCCTTCCCGGCGAGCTGATGGCGATGGCCGGTCTCGCGGTCGTCTTCTTCGCGGCCGCGATCATCGTCGCCCAGCAGGGCGTCAACTTCACCCTGTAGTCGGGTCGCCGCAGCCGAGTCGCCTCGCCTCGAGGCCGGGCGGCGCGGGAACGAGCGTCGGGTGGAGGAGGTGCCCGAGCAGCTCGATGCCGTCGGCGAGCCGCGGGCCCGGCCGCGAGAACGACGCCGCCGCGTCGACGGCGAACGCCTCCGCTCCGAGCTCGGCCAGCGCCGCCGCGTGCCGCCGCGCCTCGGCCTCGGCGGCGTCGGCGTCGAGGCCGCAGGGCATGACCACCACGACGTCGGGGCGGGCCGCGGCGATCTCGTCCCAGCCGGTCTCCTGCGAGCGCTCGCCGGGTGCGGCGAGAGCGTCGCTGCCGCCGGCCGCCGCGATCATCTCCGGCAGCCAGTGGCCGGCTCGATAGGGCGGGTCGAGCCACTCGATCGCGGCGACGCGCGGGCGCGGCGCGTCGGCGACGGCCGAGCGGACCGCGCCGATCCGGGCTGCGAGCTCAGCCCGGAGCGAGATCCCGGCATCCGGGTGGCCGGCCGCCGCTGCGAGCGTCTCGGCATCGGCGAGGACGTCGCCGAGCCGAGCCGGGTCGAGCGAGAGGACGGCGGGCCGTGACGGCAGCCCGGCGGCGACCGCGCGGACGTCGTCGCAGGAGACGGCGCAGACGGCGCAGACCTGCTGGGTGACGATCAAATCCGGCTCGAGGGCGGCGAGCGCGCCGGCGTCGAGCGCGTAGAGCGACTCACCCGCGTCGATGCGCTCGCGAACCGCCGCGTCGATCGCGGCGGCATCGAGGCCGGCCGGAAGACGGCTCCGCGTCAGCCGCGGCAGCGCGGCAGTCGAAGCCGGGTGGTCGCACTCGTGGGTGACCGCGACGACGTCGTCGCCGAGGCCGAGCGCGAAGCACATCTCGGTGGCCGAGGGGACGAGGCTTGCGATCCGCATCGCCGCTGACTATAGGATCGACGAATGCTGCTCAGCGACGAGGAGATCGAAGCCCGCCTCGGGACCGTCGAGGGCTGGAGCCGCGACGGCGACGCGATCGTCCGCGAGTTCGAGCGCGGCGACTTCGTCGGCTCGGCGCGATTCGTGGACGCGCTCGTCGAGCCTGCCGAGGAGCTCGGTCATCACCCCGACCTCGAGATCTCCTGGGCAACCGTCACGGTGCGGATCTCGACCCACTCGGAGGGCGGACTGACCGCCGCCGATTTCGAGCTCGCCGCCCGGATCGACGCGCTCGCCTGACCGGCATGGGTCGATGAGGCTCCTCCACGTCGTCGGGACGCGCCCGAACTTCGTGAAGATGGCCCCGGTCATCGCCGCCCTGCGCGCGATCGACCCCGGCGGCCGGCACGTGCTCGTCCACACGGGACAGCACTACGACCGGATGATGTCCGACGTCTTCCTCGAGGAGCTTGGCGTGCCCGAGCCCGACCACATGCTCGGCGTCGGATCGGGCTCGCACGCGGTCCAGATCGGCGGCGTCCTCGAATCGATCGCGCCGATCCTGACCGCTGAGGAGCCCGACCTGGTGATCGTGCCGGGCGACGTCAACTCGACGCTTGCTGCGGCGCTCGCCTGCGCGCACCTGCAGATCCCGGTCGCCCACGTCGAGTCGGGCCTGCGAAGCCGCGACCGGACGATGCCAGAGGAGGTCAACCGCGTCCTCACCGACCAGGTCGCCGAGCTGCTCTTCACGCATTCGCCCGAGGCGGCCGACAACCTCGCCGCCGAGGGGATCGCCGGCGACCGCGTCCACCTCGTCGGCAACACGATGATCGACTCGCTGGTCGCGCTCGAAGGCCGGTTCCGCGAGCGCCGCGCCTGCGACCGGCACGGCCTCGAGCCGGGGACCTACCTGCTGGTGACGCTGCACCGCCCGGCGCTCGTCGACGGGCCGCTGCTCGACACGGCGATCGCGGCACTGGCGTCGGTGTCGGAGTCGATGCCGGTCCTCTTCCCGGTCCATCCGCGGACGCGGGCGGCGCTCGGCGAGGGAGCCGCCGGCCTGCCGCCGGGCCTGCGGCTGATCGACCCGATCGGCTACCTCGACTTCCTCTCGCTGGAAGCGGACGCCGGTGCCGTCCTCACGGACTCCGGTGGGATCCAGGAGGAGACGACCTACCTGGGCGTTCCCTGCTTCACGCTCCGTGCGAACACCGAGCGGCCGATCACGGTCGAGCACGGCACCAACCACCTGCTCGGGCTCGAGCCGGAGCGGATCGTCGACGTGCCGGAACTCGTCGCCGCAGCGCCGGCGCGGCCGCCGGAGCCGCCGCCTCTCTGGGATGGCCACGCGGCCGAGCGCCTCGCCCGCGTCGTCGCCGAGCGCCACGGCGGCTGAATTCGGCGGCGAATCCGCCGTTTGCGGCGTTTCCGCCGTTGAGGGTCGCGACTGCGCCCCGGAAGCTGCGATATTGCGATCCGTGGTCAGCCTCAGCTTCGCGCCCAAGGATCGTGTCTTCTTCGACCTCCTCTCGGAGTCCGGCCGCAACGCCGTCCGTGCCGCCGACCTGCTCCAGGAGATGATCAAGACCTGGCCCGACGGTGCCGAGGGCCTGAACCGGGAGATCCTCAAGACCGAGCAGGAGGGCGACCGGATCACTCACGACATCATCCGCCGCCTCAATTCGACGTTCGTGACCCCGTTCGACCGCGAGGACATCTACGGCCTCGCGACCAAGGTCGATGACGTCGTCGACTACATCGAGGAGGCCGGCGACTTCCTCGGCCTCTACCAGATCGAGGCGCCGATGCAGCAGGCGATCGCGCTAGCCGACGTACTCGTCGGCTGCTGCGGCGAGCTGTCGACGGCGCTCGACGGCCTCCGCGGCTTCAAGGACCTCGACAGCCACCTGATCGAGATCCACCGGCTCGAGAACGACGGCGACCGGATCTCGCGCGACGCGGTCGCATCGCTGTTCGCGAACGGGATCGACCCGATGGTCGTGATCCGCTGGAAGGACATCTTCGCGGTCCTCGAGCGGGCGATCGACGCGACCGAGACCTGTGCCCACATCATCGAGGGCGTCGCGATCAAGAACGCCTAGCTGATCATCTGATCTTGCCAGGACCAGGAACGAAACGGGAAGGCTGCGGGTAGGGAGGCGTGGACGGAGACGTCGTCCTGGTGATCGTCGTCGCGACCGCGCTGGTCTTCGACTTCACGAACGGCTTTCACGACACCGCCAACGTCGTCGCGACGTCGATCTCGACCCATGCGTTGTCCCCGCGCGTTGCCGTCGGAATGGCGGCACTGTTCAACTTCGCCGGCGCGTTCATCTCGATCGAGGTGGCGGCGACGATCGCCTCCGACGTCGTCGATGCGGCGGCGATCACGCCGACGGTGATCTTCGCCGGGCTGGTCGGTGCGATCTCCTGGAACCTGATCACCTGGTACTTCGGGCTTCCGTCCAGCTCGTCGCACGCGCTGATCGGCGGCGTCGTCGGGGCCGTCATCGCCGCCGTCGGCACCTCGGCGGTCGAGGGCGAGGGAATCCTCGGCAAAGTCCTGATCCCGGCCGTCGTCGCCCCGGTCGTGGCGTTCGTGATCGGCGCGATCGCGATCATCATCGCGTACCGGATCTGCGCCCGGCTCCGGCCCGGGCCGGTCACGCGCGGCTTCCGGCTCGGCCAGATCGTCTCCGGCGGGATGCTTGCGCTCGCGCACGGCACCAACGACGCCCAGAAGACGATGGGCGTGATCACGCTGGCGCTGATCGCGAACGGCAACCTGCCGTCGACCGGCTTCCACATCCCGACCTGGGTGATCGTCGCCTCGGCGTCGGCGATCGCCCTCGGCACCTACACCGGCGGCTGGCGGATCATCCGGACGATGGGTACCCGGATCATCAAGATGGACTCCGCGCAGGGCTTCTCGGCCCAGGGCGCCGGCGCGGCGGTGATCCTCGCCTCCTCGCACTTCGGGTTCCCGCTCTCGACCACGCAGGTGATCGCCGGCGGCGTGATGGGCTCGGGCGCGGGCGTCCGGGTCTCGGCGGTCCGCTGGGGCGTCGCCGGCAACATCGTCGCCGCCTGGTTTCTGACCCTGCCGGCGGCGGCGGCGATCGGCGCCGCGTCGTACGCGTTCACGAGCATCTTCGGCGACGGGGCGGCCGGGCCGGTGATCCTCTCCCTTCTCGCGATCATGCTCGGCCTGACGCTGTTCGCACGGCGGATCCGCCAGGGGCAACCCGTGCCGACGGTATGAGCCTCGGGACCTTCATCCACGTCCTGCCGGGGTCCGTGGTCGACACCGAGGCGCTGCTCGATTCGGTGCTCGCGTCGCTGGTCGCCGGGGTCTTCGTGACCGTGACCGCGTCGGTCGCGATCTTCGGCTTCGCGACCGCGGCGGAGATGCAGCGAAACGGCCGCGACCTGGCGGCCATCGGCGCCGGGGTCCTCGCGGCGGTGGCGACGCTCGCCTTCGCCGGGGCGATCGTGCTCGGCATCGCGGTGATGATCCACGGTTAGGTGATCGAGCGCCGTGCCGCCGGCGCCGATCCGTCAGGATTCGTCCGGTGAGGACGCTCCGCAACGTGCTGATCATCGTGCTGCTGGCGCTCGCGCTGACGGTCCTGCCGGCGGGTGGCAACGTGGCCGAGGGGATCCTCGTCGCCCTCTCGCTCCTCTTCGCGGTCGCGATCGGGGGGATGCTGGTCCGCTTCTGGAAGGACACGAGCCTGCAGCGCGACACGATGACCGAGCGCCAGCGCTGGCTGGTCTACGGCAGCGTCGGCGCGATCGCGCTGATGATCGCCGGTGCCGACGAGATGCTCTCGACCGGGGTCGGCACGATCGCCTGGGTCGCGATCCTGGTCGCGGCCGGCTGGCTGATCCTCAACACCTGGCGCGAGGCGCAGAGCATCTGAGCTGTGCGGCGGCGGCGTGCGCCGGGCGCCGCGCCTAGCCACGTCCGGGGGTGTCCGACGTGCGGCGGCGCTGAATTGCTCCGCATCCGTCACCGAATCGTTGCAATGAGGAACCCACGCGTATCCCCCCGCGGCCTAGCTTCGATGCATGGACGGGGAGAGGATGCCGGCGGGCACGGGGAGCGGCGAGAGCGGTCAGGCGGCTGTGGCCTTCGTCGCGGTCGTCCCGGTCCTCGTCATCGTCGCGCTGGCGCTGCTCCAAGCCGCGCTGGCGGGCCACGCGGTGCTGACCGCGGCGGGAGCCGCCCGAGCGGCGGCGCGGGCCGACTACGTCGGCGCCGATCCCGAGCGGGCGGCGCGGCGGGCGCTGCCGCCGAGCTTCCGGTCGGCCGCGGCGGTCGAGATCGGGGCCGATGCCGCGGCCGTCGAGGT
>DATMCB010000128.1:0-6918 GCA_035558835.1 Solirubrobacterales bacterium | reverse complement strand
GACAGCGCTGCCGGCTCCTTCCGCGTTCCCTCTCCGCAGGCGTGACCGATCCGCGGCTACTGACGGTCGCCGAGGGTCTCGGCGAGATCGCCGCGGGCAACATGTCCGGGGACGAGTGGTTCAGCGCCTACGCCGACACTCCCGACGAGCTCGGCGCCTACCTGTGGCGCCCGCAGGGCGACGATCGCGGCCCGCTTCCGGCGACCGCCGGCGACCTCGCCGGCGTGCCGGTCGCGGTCAAGGACATCTTCTGCATCGAGGGGCTGCCGACGACCGCCGGCTCGCGGATCCTCGAGGGCTACGTCCCCCCGTACACCGCGACGGCGGTCGAAGCACTCCTCGCCGCCGGGGCCGGCGTCCTCGGCAAGACGAACATGGACGAGTTCGCGATGGGCTCCTCGAACGAGAACTCCGCCTACGGCGACGTCCGCAACCCCTGGGACCCCGTGCGGGTCCCCGGTGGCTCTTCGGGCGGATCCGCGGCCGTCGTCGCGGGCGGGTTGGCGCCCTGCTCGCTCGGGACCGACACCGGCGGCTCGATCCGCCAGCCGGCGGCGCTCTGCGGCGTCGTCGGGATGAAGCCGACATACGGCTCGATCTCGCGCTCGGGGATGATCGCGTTCGCCTCCTCGCTCGACCAGTGCGGGCCGTTCACCCGTGACGTCCGCGACGCGGCGCTGCTGCTCGCCGTCCTCGGCGGGCGCGACCACCGCGACTCGACGTCGATCGGCTTCCCGGCGCCGATCGCGCTGCCCTCGCGCGAGGACCTCAGCGGCCTGCGGATCGGCGTTCCCCGGGAGCTCAGCAGCGACGCCGAGGGGATCGAGGCAGGCGTCCGCGAGGTCTTCGATCGCGCCGTCGCCCTCTGCGAGAGCCTCGGGGCCGAGATCTCCGAGGCCCACCTCCCAAATGCCCGCCACGGCATCTCCGCCTATTACGTGCTCGCGCCGGCGGAGGCGTCGGCCAACCTCTCCCGCTACGACGGCGTCCGCTTCGGTCTCCGCGAGGAGGCCGACACGCTCGACGAGATGTACGAGCGGACCCGCTCGGCCGGCTTCGGTCCCGAGGTGAAGCGCCGGGTCATGCTCGGCACCTACGCGCTCTCCTCGGGGTTCTACGACGCCTACTACGGCAGCGCCCAGCGCGTCCGGACCCTGATCGCCCGCGACTTCGCGGCTGCGTTCGACGACTTCGACCTGCTGATCACGCCGACCTCTCCGACCGTCGCCTTCGAGCTCGGCGCCCGCGCCGCCGACCCGCTGGCGATGTACATGTCGGACTACTGCACCGTGCCGATGTCGCTGGCCGGGATCCCGGCGATCTCGATCCCGGCCGGGACGGCCGAGCCGGACGGGGGCGGGCCGGAGCTGCCGGTCGGACTGCAGATCACCGGGCCGGCCTTCAGCGAGTCGCTGATCCTCGACGCCGCCCACGCGATCGAGGGTGCGGTCGACTTCGACCATCGCCCGAAGCTGCCGGGGTCGGCATCGTGAAGCTGGTTCCGACGATCGGCCTCGAGATCCACGTCCAGTTGCAGACGCGGACGAAGATGTTCTGCGGCTGCGAGCTCGAGTTCGGGGCAGAGCCGAACACCCACACCTGCCCGATCTGCCTCGGGCACCCCGGAACGCTGCCGGTCACCAACGAGCAGGCGATCGAATACGCGACCCGGATCGCGGTCGCGCTCGGCTGCGAGGTCGCGCCGCGGTCGATCTTCCACCGCAAGAACTACTTCTATCCGGACCTGCCGAAGGGGTACCAGATCAGTCAGTTCGACATCCCGTTCGGATCGAACGGGAGGCTCGGGGACGTCCGGATCCATCGCGTTCACCTCGAGGAGGACGCCGCGAAGCTGACCCACGTCGGCGACTCCGGCCGGATCCACGGCTCCGGGGCCTCGCTGGTCGACTTCAACCGTGGTGGGACGCCGCTGATGGAGATCGTCACCGAGCCCGACATCGAGGACCCTGCCGCCGCCCGTGAGTGGCTCGCGCTGCTGCGGACGACGCTCCGCCAGCTCGGCGTCTCCGACGTCAACATGGATGAGGGCAGCCTCCGCTGCGACGCCAACGTCTCGATCCGGCCCGAGGGCAGCGCCGAGCTGGGGACCAAGACCGAGCTCAAGAACATGAACAGCTTCCGCTACCTCGAGCGCGGCGTCGAGGCCGAGATCGCCCGCCAGCGCGGAATCGTCGAGGCGGGCGGCACGGTCGAGCAGGAGACGCTGCACTTCGACCCGACCTCGGGGACGCTGACCCCGCTGCGCTCGAAGGAGTACGCGCACGACTACCGCTACTTCCCCGAGCCGGATCTCGTGCCGCTGGCGCCGGCGGCCGCCGATGTCGAGGCCGCGCGCGCAGCGCTCCCCGAGCTTCCCGAGCAGCGTCGCGACCGCTACGCCGCCGAGCTCGGTCTGAACCCCGACGCGGCCCGGCTGCTCGCCTTCGACGCCGAGCTCGGAACTTTCTTCGAATCGGCGACCGCCGCCGCCGGGGACGGCGTCGAGGCGAAGGCGATCGCCAACTGGGTCACCGGCGACCTCGTCGCGCTCGCCCGCGAGGCCGAGCTCGAGCCCACCGCCACCGGCGCGACCCCGGAGGCGCTCGCCGCGCTCGTCGGCCTCGTCGCCGCCGGTTCGGTCAACCGCGGCGGCGCCCGCGAGGTCCTCGCGGTCCTCGTCCGCGACGGCGGCGAGCCGGCGGCGATCGTCGAGCGGCTCGACCTCGGCGCAAGCGACTCCGGCGAGCTCGAGGCGATCGTCGAGCAGGCGATCGCCGATCAGCCCGACGCCGCCGCGAAGGTCAAGGCGGGGGAGGGGAAGGCGATCGGCGCGATCGTCGGCGTCGTGATGCGCGAGACCCGGGGCAAGGCCGACGGCGGCGATGTCACCCGGCTGATCCGCGCCAAGCTCGGCCTATAGAGGACCGATCCCGAGGGCCCCGCAAGTGCAATCCGCCACTTTGTAGCATTCAGTTACAAGGTGCGCAATACTCGCTCCATGGCTCACAGCGTCGTCATCGCCGGAGGGGGGTTCGCGGGGGCGAACGCAGCCCGCGAGCTCGAGCGGATCCTCCCGAAGCAGTCGACGAAGCTGATCCTCGTCAACGACGTCAACTTCATGCTCTACACGCCGCTGCTCCCCGAGGCGGCGGCGGGGACGCTCGAGCCGCGCCACGTCGTCACGCCGCTCCGCGACCTCCTCAAGCGCACCTACTTGCGGATGGGGGCGGTCACCGCCCACGATCCATCGTCGCGGACGATCGAGCTGTCCGGCCACGACGGCGAGGCCGAGGAGCTCTCCTACGACGAGCTGCTCGTCGCCTTCGGCTCGGTGAGCCGGTCGCTTCCGATCCCCGGCCTCGACCGGCACGCGATCGGCTTCAAGAGCCTCGCCGACGCGATCTGGATTCGCAATCACATCGTCGAGACGCTCGAGGAGGCGAACGCGACCGAGGATCCGGCGCGACGTGAGGCGCTGCTCAGCTACGTGTTCGTCGGCGGCGGCTACGCGGGGCTGGAGGCTCTCGCCGAGCTTCAGGACTTCGCCGCCGACGCGATCCAGCGCTATCCGCGCGCCCGTCTTCACGGCATGCGCTGGCTGCTGGTCGAGGCGGCCCAGCGCGTCCTTCCCGAGATCGACGCCGGCCTCGCCGAGTACGCCTGCGGCGAGCTCCGCGGTCGCGGCATCGAGATCAGGATGGAGACCACCCTCGCCAAGGTCGAAGCGGACTCGGTCGAGCTCTCGACCGGCGAGACCGTCCCGGCCCGGACCGTGGTCTGGACGGCGGGCGTCGTCGCCCATCCGAGCCTGCGTGCGATGGGCGTCGAGCTCGACGAGAAGGGGCGCGTGCCCGTCGACGACCATCTCGCCGTGCGCGGCCTGACCGGCGTCTACGCGGCCGGCGACTGCGCCGCCGTCCCCGATCCCGACGGCGGCCTCTGCCCGCCGACCGCCCAGCACGCAATCCGCCAGGCCCGCGTCGCCGCCCGCAACATGGCGGCGGACCTCGGCGTCGGTCATCACGAGGCCTTCGCCTACCGGAGCCGCGGCGCGTTCGTGAACCTCGGGCGCTACAAGGCGGTCGCCAGCATCCCCGGCGGGGTCACGCTGTCGGGCTTTCCGGCCTGGTGGGCGGCGCGCACCTACCACGTCAGCCAGATGCCGGGGTTCACGCGGAAGCTCCGCGCGGTCGCAGACTGGACGATCGGACTGCCGTTCCGCCGCGACACCGCCGAGGTCGGCTCGATCGGCCATCCGCGGCCGCTGACCGACGCCGCCTACGAACGCGGCGGCAGCCACCGCCCGCTCGCCTGAAACCACGCGGCCGGCGGTCGCTCCTCGCCTAACCTTGGTCCGGCATGGCCTACGTCGTCATCTGCCTCTGCTTCGGCATCGCCACCGGCATCGTCGGCCGCGCCAAGGGGTCGAGCTTCTTCATCTGGTTTCTGATCGGCGGCGTCCTGCCGCTCCTCGGGCTCGTCGCGGCGGTCCTCTACCGGCGCGAGCAGGGCGAGCCGGAGCGACGCTGCCCGCGCTGCGGCGCCGTCCACAAGCTCTATGTCCAGGTCTGCAACCGCTGCGGCGAGGACATGTACCTGCCGGATCCGAGCGAGGTCAGACCGGGCCCGGATCTGCGCCGAACTTAGGCCTGGCAGGCGGCCGGGCAGGCCCGAAATCGATTGTTACACTTGTATGCAGCCGCGTATCGACCCCGCCGAAGGTCGGTCGCGGCATCCGCAACCCCTTTTCGCCGAACGACCGGAGGTAATGAATGCGCGCCGCTGACGCACTCTGCGAGGCCCTCAAGGCCGAGGGGGTCAAGCACGTATTCGGCATTCCCGGTGGGGCCAGTCTGCCCCTTTACGACGCGCTCTACGACGCCGACTTCGAGCACGTCCAGGTCCGCCACGAGCAGGCCGCCGGCCACGCCGCCGAGGGCTACGCGAAAGCCTCCGGCAACGTCGGGGTTGCGTTCGCGACCTCGGGTCCCGGGGCGACCAACCTGATCACGGCGATCGCCGACGCCCACATGGACTCGGTCCCGACGGTCTTCATCACCGGCCAGGTCCGGACCGACCTGATCGGGACCGATGGCTTCCAGGAAGCCGACGTGACCGGGATCACGATGCCGGTCGTCAAGCACTCCTTCCTCGTCACCGACGCTGCGCAGATCCCCGACTACATCCACAAGGCGTTCCACATCGCCAAGACCGGCCGGCCGGGACCGGTGCTCATCGACATCCCCCAGGACCTCTCGCGGATGGAGATCGACTACGAGCCGATCACCGGCGCGCCGAAGCTGCCCGGCTACCAGCCGAACACCGAGGGCAACATCAAGCAGATCAGGATCGCCGCGAAGGCGCTCGCCAACGCCCGCCGGCCGGTCCTCTACGCCGGTGGCGGCGTCATCAACGCCGATGCCGCCGAGGAGCTCCGCGAGCTTGCCGCCTCCGACCGCTTCCCGGTGACCTGCACGCTGATGGGCCTCGGCGCCTTCCCCGCTCCGCACGAGCAGTGGCTCGGCATGCTCGGGATGCACGGCACCCGGGCCGCGAACTACTCGATGGACGAGGCCGACCTGATCGTCGCGATCGGGGCGCGCTTCGACGACCGGATCACCGGCAAGCTCAGCGAGTTCGCGCCGCGGGCGAAGTTCGTCCACATCGACATCGACCCCGCCGAGATCAGCAAGAACGTCCCGGCCCACATCCCGATCGTCGGCGACGTCAAGAAGGTGCTGCCGAAGCTGACCGGCGAGTACCGGGCGCTCGCGGCCGACACGTCGCGGCTCGACGAGTGGTGGCGCCGGATCGAGGGCTGGCGCGAGCAGTACCCGCTCCACTACGAGGACACGACCGACCAGGAGATCAAGCCGCAGCTGATGGTCGAGGAGATGCACCGGGCGACCGGTGGCAACGCGATCATCACCTCCGACGTCGGCCAGCACCAGATGTGGGCGGCCCAGTACTACGACTTCTCGCGGCCGCGGCAGTGGCTCAACTCGGGCGGCCTCGGGACGATGGGCTTCGGACTGCCGGCGGCGCTCGGCGCCAAGGTCGCGATGCCCGACGAGCAGGTCGTCTGCCTCGCCGGCGACGGGAGCCTGATCATGGTCTGCCAGGAGTTCGCGACCGCCGCAGCGAGCGAGATCGACGTCAAGGTGTTCCTGATGAACAACGGCCACTTCGGGATGGTCCGCCAGTGGCAGGAGCTGTTCTGGGACGAGCGCTACAAGTCGGTCGAGATGGGCCCGAGCCCCGACTGGGTGAAGCTCGCCGAGGCGTTCGGCTGGACCGGGATCCTCTGCGACCGCAAGGACGACCTCGCCGGCGCGATGAAGACCGCTCTCGAGACACCGGGCCCGGTCCTGCTCGACGTCCGTGTCACCCCGAACGAGAACTGCTATCCGATGATCCCGGCCGGCGCCGCCGCCCGGGACATGGTCGGCTGAGGAGGATCGCCCCCGATGGCTGACGGAACCAAGGATCTTCTCAACCTCGACGAGCTCCGTGCCGAGGGCGGGCTGACCGGTCGCCGCCACCTGCTCTCGCTGCTCGTCGAGAACCGCCCCGGCGTCCTCGCCCGGATCGCCGGGCTGTTCAGCCGCCGCGGGTTCAACATCGACACGCTCGCGGTTGGCCCGACCGAGGATCCCGACATCTCGAGGGTGACGCTGACGGTCGATGGCGCCGTCCACCCGATCGACCAGGTCACCAAGCAGCTCCACAAGCTCGTCAACGTGATCAAGATCCGCGACATGGAGCCGGGCGAGACGATCGCCCGCGAGATGGCCCTGTTCCGGATCAACGCCGCCGCCGACAACCGGGCCGAGATCATCGAGTTCACCCAGATCTTTCGCGCTCACATCGTCGATGTCTCGCGCCGTTCGATCACAGTCGAGGTCACCGGTACGACCG
>DATMCB010000127.1:0-4637 GCA_035558835.1 Solirubrobacterales bacterium | reverse complement strand
TCTCGAGCTCGGAGTCGGCGATCACGAACGCCGGCTCGCCGCCGCGGAGGCCGAGCAGCGTGATCCGCGAGTCGACGTTGGCGGCGGTGCGGCGGACGAGCGCCGCCAGCTCGCGCTGCTCGAGGCCGCGCTTCGCCGCCGAGCGGAGCCGGTCGAGCTCCTCGCTGCCCTGCTGCTCGAGCCGGTCGAGCCGCTCCGACTCGAGTCGCGAGCTGAGCTGCGGGACCACGTAGAGATAGACGAACCCGATCGCCATCGCCGTGATCGCGAAGAACAGGATGACGAGCCGCGTCCGGACGCTGTCGAACCGCGAGACCGACCGGCCGCGCTGCATCTCAGCCGAGCTCCTCGTCGCGGAAGCGGTAGCCGACGCCGCGCACCGTCAGCAGATACTCGGGCTGCTTCGGCTCGGGCTCGATCTTCTCGCGGAGGTGGCGGATGTGGACGTCGATCGTGCGCGGGTCGCGGTAGGTGCTGTCGCCCCAGATCCTTTCGAGCAGGGCCCGGCGCTCGAAGACGTGACCGGGGCTGCGGGCGAGCGCTGCAAGCAGCTCGAACTCGACGTAGGTGAGCTGGACGCGCTCACCGGCGAAGGTGACCTGGCGGCGGCCCGGGTCGACGGTCAGCTCGGCGGCAGTGATCGGGCCCTCCGCGGACTCGTCTCCCGACATCCTGGTCCGCCGCAGCGCCGCCTTGACACGGCTGCGGAACTCGCGGACGCTGAACGGCTTGGTGATGTAGTCGTCGGCGCCGATCTCGAGGCCGAGCACCTTGTCGACCTCGTCGTCGCGGGCGGTCAGCATGATGATCGGCACCTGGCTGCGGGAGCGGAGCCGGCGGCAGACCTCGATCCCGTCGATTCGCGGCATCATCACGTCGAGGACGACGAGATCGAAGCGCCCGCCGGCGAACTCGTCGAGCCCCTCGCGGCCGTCGCGGGCGACCACCACCTCGTAGCCCTCCTTGCGGAGCGGGTACGCCAGAAGCGTCTGAATCGACTCCTCGTCGTCGACGAGGAGGATGCGAGCCGAGGCTTCGGCCATGCGGAGAGGTTAGTTTCACCGCCCCACCGATGTTCGACCCGAGGATCTACCGCGCCGCACTGCTGCCCGCGCTCGTCGCGTTCGTCGTGCTCATGTTCTCGTTCGCGCCGGTGCCCGACCCGCTCGAGCCCCCGGTCGCGACCTCGACGTTCGACGGGTCCGAGGCGGCCCGGACGGCGCGCTCGATCGTCGCGCTCGCCCCCGACCGAACGCCCGGCTCGAGCGGCGACCGCGCGACCGCCGACCTCGTCCAGGAGCGCTTCTCGGCGATCGAGGGAGGCGAGGTGTCGACGCAGTCGTTCGACTCGAGCTTCGACGGCGAGGACGTCAAGCTCGAGAACGTCGTCCTAACCCTGCCCGGAATCTCCGACCGGACGATCCTGATCGTCGCCTCCCGCGACTCGGCCGAGGGGCCGGGCGCGACGACGAGCGCGTCGGCGACGGCGACCCTGCTCGCGCTCGCCGACGACCTCGGCCGCTCGCGCCGCAAGCAGACGATGATCTTCGCCTCCACCGACGGCGGCAGCGACGGGACCGAGGGGGCGACGCGGCTGATCGAGGCGCTGCCGCACCGCGACACCGTCGAGGAGGCGATCGTGATCTCCCAGCCCGGCGTCCCCGACCCGCAGCCGCCGTTCGTGGTCGGCTCCGGCTCCGGCGCTGACAGCCCCTCGGCGCAGCTCATCGAGACGGCGCGCGAGATCGCCTCCGGCAACTTCGGCGAGCGCGACCCCGCTCCCGGAGCCTGGGTCGGGCTCTCCCGGCTCGCCTATCCGGTCGGACTCGGCGAGCAGGTGGCGCTGCGCCGGGCCGGGATCGAGGCGATCGCGCTGAGCGCCCACGGGGAGCGCCGGGTTCCCGCATCCGAGGACGTCCCCGACGCGATCTCCGCGGACACGCTCGCTGCCTCGGGCGCGACGGCGCTCGAGCTGATCCTCACCCTCGATCACACCGATGGCCCCCTCGACGGCGGCCCCGACGACTACGTCCGGGTTGGCGGCAACCTCGTCCCCGGCTGGAGCATCTCGCTGCTCGCCGTCGCCCTGCTGCTGGCCCCGCTCCTGACCGCCGGCGACACCTGGTTGCGCGAGCACCGCAACGACTGGCGCGTCCGCAAGACGCTGTTCTGGGCGGCCGAGCGGGTGCTGATCCCGCTGGCGGCGCTGCTGCTCATCTATCTGTTCGGGCTGATCGGGCTCGTTCCCGACCCGGACTTCCCCTACGACCCGGCGCTGCACACCGCCGGCGCTGCCGGCCCCGTCGCCTTCGCAGCACTCGCCGGAGCGGTCGCTATCGCAGCTCTGCTCGTCCGGCCGATGCGGACGCCGCTCGACGCCGAGCCGCAGACGCTGGCGGCCGCGGCGGGCCTGCTCACCGGGCTGTCGGTCCTCGGCATCTGGCTGCTCAACCCCTACCTGGCGCTGCTCCTGGCGCCGACGGCTCACGTCTGGCTGCTCGCCGCCCGTGCCTCGGGCCCGCCCCGCACCGGCGTCCTCGCGACCGCCGCCGCGATCTCGCTGCTCCCCGCCGTCGTCGGCTTCGCGACGATGACGGCCGAGCTCGACCTCGGCCTCTCCGCCCCCTGGCATCTGCTCCTGATGATCGCCGACGGCGAGGTCGGGGTGTTGCTCAGCGTGCTCTGGTGCGGCGTGCTCGGCGGCCTGATCGCCTGCATCTCGGCCGCCGGGGCGACCGCGCGGACGACGCCGCCAGTCGGCCCGCGGGGAAGCATCCGCGGCGCCGGCAGCCACGTCGGCCCGGGCGCCCTCGGGTCGAGCCCGCCCGCCGACCGCCGCCATACCTAGACGACCGATCCAGATACCTAGGGGCTCGAGCCCTTTTCATCTGGGGGATCGAGGCGTTCGTGGATGGGTGTGGACGCCCTTCTGGACGCGACGCTGGACGGGCGTCCGAAGCCGCTAAAGGGGGGCCCGGGGGAGTCGATGTGGGCGGTAGCAGTCCAGTCCCCGAGCAGAGTCAGGAAACGAGACGAGCAAGTTCAAATGCGTGCCGATGATGAACAGCTCGAAGTCGTCCAGAGGCAGGTCTCCCGTGGCGAGTACGAGGTCAACTCGCAACGAGTCGCGATGGCCATCCTCGAACGGATCGGCGTGATCCAGACCCGCAATCCCGTCAGGGAGCGCGGAAGTGGTCGTGCCCTCCTGGGCGAACTGAGCGTCCCCCGGGAAGCCTGAGCCGAACGCTCGCGCCGGCGGCGACCCGGCCGATCTCGGTGAGCGCGATCCCGCAGCGCTGCGCCGCCGCGAGGCAGGCGCCGAGGCGCGCGCGGGGGATCGCGCAGAGCAACTCGTAGTCCTCGCCCCCGGAGACGACGAGCTCGACCGGATCGCGGCCGGCTGCGGCCGCCACCTCGGCGACGCCCGGCGCCACCGGCACCCGGTCGACCTCGATCTCGAGCCCGACGGACGAAGCCGCGGCGAGGTGCTCGGCCTCGGCCCCGAGGCCGTCGGAGACGTCGATCATCGCCGTCGCCCCGGCTGCGGCGAGCTCCGGCCCGAGGGCGAGCCGCGGCTCGGGAGCGAGCTGGCGCGAGCGCGCTGCCGCCGCGGCCGCATCGGGCACCTCGGCGGCGAGCTCGGGATGCTCGAGCAGCATCAGCCCCGCGGCCGCCCCGCCCAGCGCCCCGCTGACGCAGACGGCGTCGCCGGCCGTGGCGCCGGCGCGGCCGACGATCCGCTCCGCGTCCGGCGCCGTGCCGATCGCGGTCACGGCGACCGCGAGGACCGGCGAGGCGGTCAGATCGCCGCCGAGCAGCGCCGCCCCGGCCCGCTCGGCGACCTCGGCGATGCCGTCGCTGAGCTCGAGCGCCTCGTCGCGATCGAGATCCTCGGGGATGCCGACCCAGACGTAGAGCTCGGCGGGCTCCGCCCCCATCGCGGCGAGGTCGCTGAGCGCCGCGCCCGCCGCCTTGCGGCCGATCGCCCGCGGCGGGCACCAACGGCGCCGGAACGCGACTCCGTCGACGATCGCGTCGATGCTGACCGCACGGACGCTGCCGTCCGCGGCGGCGATGACGGCGGCGTCGTCGCCGATGCCGATCCGGACGCCGTCACGGCCGGGGCCGGCGGCCTCGCCGAGCCGGTCGCGGATCGCCGCGATCAGGTCGAACTCGGGGGAGCTGCGCATGCGCGGCTCGTTCACAGTGTCACCGGGACTCCGTTGATCGCCTGGAAGATCGTGATCACGATGGTCGCACCGATCAGCGCCCGGTCGCGGGAGACGGCGGCGAGCGGCAACAGCCAGATCAGATACCAGGGGACGATGTAGGCGGAGGCGACGAGCACGGCGAGCGCGGCCCAGCCCGCGGCCCGGACCCAGTCGAAGCCGCGCGCCACGGCGACCATCAGCCAGGCGAGCACGAGGGCGAGTCCGACGCCGAGGGCCGCGCGGAGCACGTCGACGTCGAGGCCGCTAGCGCGCGAGAGCACCGCCGGGACGCTCCAACGGCTGACCCTGCCCTGGTTGCCGCCGGCGACCGAGAGCGCCTCGCCGACGTCGGTGCCGAAGACGACCAGCGAGACGACGCCGGCCGCGACGAGCGCCGCGAGCCCGCCGGCGATCATCCGCCCGCGG
>DATMCB010000126.1:0-2444 GCA_035558835.1 Solirubrobacterales bacterium | reverse complement strand
GCCCTCTGGGACGGGTTCGTCGACGCCGTCGAAGGCGACAGCACGGCCGAGCCGACCGCCGAGACGAAGCGGTGCGTCGAGGTCTGGACGACGAAGGACGGCGCTCTGCGGGCGCTGGCGCGCCTCTACGCGATCGAAAGCGGCCAGCCGGAGATCGCGAAGACGAAGCTCGAGGGCCTTGTCGCCCACTACGGGGTCGACTCCGAGGTCGGCACGCGTTACTTCACCGTCCATCGCGGCCGCGACGTCGAGCACGCCGCCGAGGGCCGTGAGCTGCTCGAGGAGCTGATCGCGAGCCCGGCCGACGAGGATGCGGTCGTCGCCGCCGCCGAGGACGCCTTCGCGGCCAACTGGCGCCTCCTCGACGGGGTCTGAGTACCGGCCGGGGCCCAGCGCCGACCCCGCAGAGCAGGTCGCACCGGTACGGTTCCGGGCCGGTGAGCCCTTCCAATCCCCATCTTCGTCCGGCCGCCGCCGCGTTCCTCGTGGCGGCGCTGCCGCTTGCCGTCGCGATCGCGGTGGCGGGCGGAGTGCTCGCGCTCGCGCCACTCGCGCTGCTTCTGATTCCCGTCCTCGTGACGGGGAGGGCACCCGGAGTGGAGCGGCTCGGGGCTCTGGCTGCACGGCGGCCGCGGCGTCACCCGGTCAGCGCGGTCGCACCACGCCCGCTCCTCGGGCGGCGGACCGCCGCCGGCGGCCTGCTGATCGCAGCATCGCTCTCGAAGCGCGGCCCGCCGCTCCCGGCCTGATCCCGCTGCACCTGGCGGGATCGGGGAGCTGATCGGCTAGCCTCCTTCGCGATGAGCTGGACCGACCGCGCGATCGGCATTGTCCTCGGCCTCGTCATCGGCCTCGTCGTGGTGATCCTGCTCGTCTTCGGAGGCTCCAGCCAGTCGATCGACTCCCCCTCGCTGGACCACACCGGCGCCGACCAACCGGCTGCCACCACTCCGAAGTAGCTCCTCGAAGGAGGATCGATGCAATCGAACGGAACAAGGATCGCTGCCCTGCTCGTGACGCTGGCGGTGATCGTCGGACTCTTCTTCGCCTTCAAGGGCGGAGGCGACGACGACTCGACGAACGCGACCACAGCGACGACCGACACCGCTGCGACCACGACCGACGACTCCGGCTCCGAGCCGAGCGGCGAGAAGAAGAAGAAGGAGAAGCCCGCCGAATCGTCCGTCCCGGTGATCGAGGTCGTCGGAGGTCAGCCGCAGGGCGGCATCGCCGGCCTCGACTTCAACCAGGGCGACGAGATCCGCTTCGACGTCACCTCCGACACCGCTGACGCGGTCCACGTCCACGGCTACGACATCGAGGAGGAGGTCCCGGCCGGCGGCACCGCGAAGTTCGACTTCCCGGCCGACCTCGAGGGCGTCTTCGAGGTCGAGCTGCACGGCTCCGAGACCCAGATCGCCGAGTTGACGGTCAACCCGTGAGCGGGCGGTCGGGACGCAGGGCGGCGCTGGTCGCCGGCTGGGCGCTGCTCGCCGCCACGGTCACCGCTGCCCTGCTCCCGGCCGCCGCCTCTGCCCATGGCCTGGTCGGCCGCTCCGACCTGCCGCTGCCGGACTGGCTGTTCGCCTGGGGGGCCTCGATCGTCCTGATCGTCTCGTTCGTCGGCCTGACGCTCGGCTGGCGGACGGTCCGCTTCGAGGACTACCGGTGGCGCCGGCTCGGCGACGGGATCGGCCGGGCGCTGGTCGGACGCCCCGCCCGCATCGCCGCCGGGACGATCGGAGCGCTGTTGCTCGTCCTCGTCGTCTGGACCGGGATCGCCGGCGTCGACGTGCCCGATCGCAACTTCTCGGTGACGTTCGTCTTCGTGACGTTCTGGCTCGGCACGGTCGTCCTCAGCGTCCTCTTCGGCGACGTCTTCAGAGCCTTCAACCCGTGGCGGGCGATCGCCCACGCCGTGGCCGCCGCGTTCAGCGTCATGGTCGGGCAGAAGCAGCGGGCACCGCTGACCTACCCGGAGCGGCTCGGGCGCTGGCCCGCCGTCGCCGGCCTCATCGGCTTCGTCTTCCTCGAGCTCGTCTGGGGGCAGACCGGCTTCGCCGCCTCCGGCGTGACTCCGCAGACGATCGCGGCGGCGACGGTCGTCTATTCGCTCTACACGTTCGTCGCGATGGGGCTGTTCGGGATCGATCGCTGGACCGACCGCGGCGAGTCATTCACGCAGTACTTCGGGATGTTCGCCAGCCTCGCGTCCTTCGAGATCCGCGACGGCCGCCTCGGGCGGCGTCCGGTGCTCGCGGGCGCCACGACCTGGGCGCTGCCCGCGGGCTCGCTCGCGCTCGTCCTCGTCGCGATCGGCGCCACCACCTTCGACGGCGCCCAGGAGGGCGTGCTCATGGACGCGATCAGCTCGACCTTCCAGACGTTCTCCGACGCCGGGCTCTCGCCGGTCGCGGCCCTGCGGGTGACCAACACGCTGTATC
>DATMCB010000125.1:0-2190 GCA_035558835.1 Solirubrobacterales bacterium | reverse complement strand
CGGACCGGCGGGCATCAGCCCGGCGAGGCAATCGCGGAGCGCCTCCACTCCGGTCCCGCGACGGGCGCTGATCGGAAACACCTCGTCCACGACCTCGAGCTCGCCGGCGGCGGCGAGGGCGGCGACGAGCTCGTGCCGCTTCAGCCGGTCGATCTTGTTGACGGCGCAGATCACCGGCGCCTCGGGGTGCCCGGCCTCGATCATCGCGGCGATGAAGCGATCGCCGGGACCGATTCCCTGCTCGCCGTTGAGCACGAACAGGATCGCGTCGGAGTCGGCGAGCTCGCGCTCGACCCGCTTCTGCATGCGCTCGGTGAGGACGTCGCGGGGCTTCTGGACGCCGGGCAGGTCGGTGAGGATCATCTGCCAGGAGCCGTCGGGGGCCGTGGCGACGCCGCGAACGGCGCGACGGGTCGTCTGCGGCCGGTCGGAGACGATCGCGACCTTCGAGCCGACCAGCGCGTTCGCGAGCGTCGACTTGCCGACGTTCGGGCGACCGGCGAGCCCGATGAAGCCGGAGCGGGTCGCGACGCTCACGGTTCCTCCCGCTCCCCGAGCCCGTACCACCCGAAGCTGTAGGAGGGATTCCGCGCCCCCTCGCGCGCGTAGAAGCGATGGGCATCCACCCTACCTGCGGCGCTGTCGAGCTCGAGGTGGGACGCGCCGTTGGCGGCTGCCCACTCGCGGGCGGCGGCGAGCAGCGCCGCGCCGATCCCCCGCGAGCGGCGCTCGGGGTCGACCGCGAGGTCCTCGACCCAGCAGCGCAGGCCGTAGCGGACCGAGAGCAGATCGAGGTAGGCGGTGCAGAACCCGGAGATCCGCCCGCCCTCGTCGGCGACGAACACGTTCGCGGCGTCGGAATCGATCGCGTCGACGAGCGCGACCTTCGCCCAGTCCGGGTTCCAGCTCGCCGGCTGCGAGCCGGGCGGCGCGAAGAGCCACTCGTAGCAGGCGAGGACCGCGTCGGCCTCGGCGATGCGAGCGGAGCGGACCGCCACGTCAGCCACCGGCGCCGGGCCCCCTCACCGCGGTGAGGACTCGCCCCTGCAGCGCCAGCATCTCGCCGTCGTCGGTCTCGTGGTCGAAGCCGCAGAGGTGGAGGACGCCGTGGACCGCCGCTTCGGCGAGGTCGGCGGTGTGCTCCGGGCAGATCACGACGTCGCCGAGCTCACGAGGCCCGGCGCTCGGGCCGGCCCCGTCGATAGGGAACGAGAGCACGTCGGTCGGCTCGTCGCGACCGCGGTGCTCGCGGTTGAGCTCGCGGATCCGCTCCGCGTCGACGAGCTCGAGCGAGAGGTGGCCGTCGGCGACGCCCGCCGCCTCGAGCGCGGCCGCCACCGCCACCGCGAGCTCCGGCGGGACGTCGGCGAGGTCGGTGCTCAATCGCCGCCATCCGGGTCGCGATGCGGCCCGGAAGGACCGCGGGACCGCTTGCGGTCGCCGTACTCGCCGTAGGCGGCGACGATCCGCTGCACGAGCTGGTGGCGGACGACGTCGGAGCCGCCGAAGCGGATGAAGCTGATGTCGTCGACGGCGGAGAGGATCTCGCCGACGACCACGAGCCCGGACCGCTGGTTCGTCGGCAGGTCGATCTGGGTGATGTCGCCGGTCACGACCATCTTCGATCCGAAGCCGAGCCGGGTCAGGAACATCTTCATCTGCTCGGGGCTCGTGTTCTGGGCCTCGTCGAGGATCACGAACGAGTCATTCAAGGTCCTTCCCCGCATGAACGCCAGCGGCGCGACCTCGATGATCCCGCGCTCGAAGTAGTCGTTGACCCGGTCGGGGTCGAGCATGTCGTAGAGGGCGTCGAAGAGCGGCCGCAGGTAGGGATCGACCTTCGCCTGGATGTCGCCGGGCAGGAACCCGAGGCGTTCCCCCGCCTCGACGGCGGGACGGGTGAGGATCAACCGGCTGACCTCGCGCGACTCGAGCGCCGCGACGGCCATCGCGACCGCGAGGAAGGTCTTGCCGGTACCCGCCGGGCCGATGCCGAACGTCACCGTGTTGTTCCGGATCGAGTCGACGTAGGCCTTCTGGTTGACGGTCTTCGGCGCGACGCGGCGCGCGCGGTGGCGCCATACGACGTCTTCGAGGATCTCCGACGGCGAGGCGTGGCGGTCCAGGGCGCCGGTCACGGCGGCGATCGTGCCCTCGCCGATCTCGTGCCCCTGCTCGGCGAGGTCGGCC
>DATMCB010000124.1:0-3780 GCA_035558835.1 Solirubrobacterales bacterium | reverse complement strand
CGGGCATCTTCCGCGGCGCGCTCGACGCCGGGGCACCGGCGATCACCGAAGAGATGAAACTGGCCGCGGCGAAGGGAATCGCCGCCGTCGTCACCGACGAGGACCTGAACGAGGACTACATCATCCCCAGCGTCTTCGATCGCGACGTCGCCCCCGCCGTCGCCGCGGCGGTCGTCGCCGAGGCGAAGGCCGCCGGGATCGCCCGGGTCACGGAAGAGACGGGTACGTTCGCCGCGATCGGGTAACGACTGCTCGATGCGGGTTCTCGTAACCGGAGCGGGCGGCATGATCGGGCGGGCGGTCTGCGATGCGCTGCTCGCCCGCGGCGACGCGGTCGTCGGCCTCTCGCGGAGCCCGGAGCGGGCGCGCCGGAACAACCTGAAGGTCGAGTGGCACGCCTGGAATCCGACCCTGGAACGGCCGCCGGAGGAGGCGCTGGCAGGCGTCGACGCGGTCGTCAACCTGATCGGCGAGCCGATCAACCAGCGCTGGACCGATGAGGCCAAGCAGCGAATCCGCGAGAGCCGGATCACCGCCACCCGGAACCTCGTCACGGCGATGCTCGCGGCCGAGACGCCGCCCAAAGTGCTCGTCAGCCAGTCGGCGGTCGGCTACTACGGCGATCGCGGCGAGCAGGTCGTCGACGAGTCGACCCCGGCCGGCTCGAGCTTCGACGCCCGCGTCTGCGCCGACTGGGAGGCGGCGGCCGAAGAGGTCGCGACGGTCGGCGAGATCCGGCTCGTGATCCTCCGCAGCGCCCCCGTCCTGACCGCGGAGGGAGGCCTGCTCGCAGAGCTGTTGCTGCCGTTCCGACTCGGGCTCGGGGGTCCGATTGCGGGCGGCCGCAACTACATGCCGTGGATCAGCCTCGTCGACGAGGTCGGCATGATCCTCTGGGCGCTCGACACCCCGGCGGCATCAGGCACCTACAACGCGACCGCGCCGGATCCGATCACGAATCGCGAGTTCTCGAAGGCGCTCGGCCGCGCCCTGAACCGGCCGGCCGTCGTCCCGGTGCCGAAGCTCGCGCTCCGGCTCCGCCTCGGCGGCGAACTCGCCGAAACGGCGACCGGAAGCCAGCGCGTCCTTCCCCGTCGCGCCCGCGACGACGGCTACACGTTCCGCCTTCCCGACATCGACTCCGCCCTCGCCGAAGCGCTGGCCGGCTGATCCGGGCTGAGCGTCAGGGGGCGCCGAGCGGCCGGGGTGCGGGCTCGAGCCGCCCGCCCCGCTGCGCCTCGTAGGCGCCGACGCGCCGCAGGGTCGTGTCCCCCGCCTCGTCGATCGAGTAGGGGCCGAGGATCGAGTCGCGGTCCGCCGTCGCGAAGAACGCGTCGACCACCGATCCGCGGTCGAGGGGGTCGTCGGCGCGGTCGATCGCGTCGAGGGCGACCGCCATCGCCTCGTAGCCGTAGGCGGCGAAGCGCCCCGGCGCGCGCCCGTACGCGGACCGGAACCGGTCGGCGAAGTCGCCGGCGGGAAGCTGCGACGGCGCGAGCGGGCCGGAGACGAGCGTCGAGGTGGCGGGCAGCTTCGTCTCCGGCGGCGACCCCGAGATCTGAGCATCGGCGCCGATCGTCCTCGATTCGCCGCGGTTGAGGCCGAGGACGCTCGCCAGCGGCCGAGCCGCGACGACGTAGATGCCGTCGACTCCGCCCTGAAAGCCCTGCGGGGCCACCGAGGGGCTGCCGGAGATCGACTCGAAGCCGTCGAGGAGGCTCGCCGGATAGGGCCCTTTGCCGCCGAGGGCGACGACGCTGCGGATTCCGATCCTCTCCAGCGCTCCCGCCGCCGCCGCTCCCTGGGCGGTGTCGGCCGGGATGACGCGCCCGAACGTACGGGTGCCGCTCGGCTGCACCTCGGTCGGGACCTGGTCACTGCCCGGCGCCTCCCGCGTCAGATCGACGGCGGAAGCGCCTGGCGAGATCTGAAGCAACCCGGCCTCGTTGGTGATCGGCAGCGAGGTCCGCGTCGTGCCCGAGTCGAGCTCGCCGAGGTAGGCGATCGCGGTCGAATCCTCGGTCGCGCGACGCGCGTTGGCGCCGGCGAGGGCCGCCTCTGAGCCGCCCGATCCCGCATCGTCGAGGACCCTCAGCCTCACATCCACCCCGCCCGCCTCGCGACCGGCGTCGGCGAGCGCCAGTCGCGCCCCGTCGGCGACGTCGCGGCCGTCGGCCGCGAGCGGACCGCGCAGCGGCGAACTCAGGTAGATGCTCAGTTCGGGCTCGCCGCCGCCACCGCCGCACCCCGCCGCGAGCGCGCCCGCCGCCGCCGCCGCGGCGACCGCCCCCGACATCCGCCTCAGCCTGCTCATCAGCCGACCCCCGCTCCGGCTACTCGATCGGCCCGGCGCGGAAACCGATCCGGCCGAGCATGCCGCGGTGTCGGGAGATGAACGCGTAGGTGGCCCCGGTCGCGCCCGGGAACCGCCTCATCGCCCGCGCCGGCACCTCGCCGCCGGGGATCAGGCGGGCGAGGATCGGCGCCGCTTCGGCGCCCGAGACGACCGTGCCGCCGGGAGTGACGAGATGGAAGGAGGCGAGCCGGAGCTCGGCCGGGACCTCGCCGAGCAGCCGCTCGCCTTCGGGGCTCTGGATCACGACCGGCCGCAGGCGTTCGTCGCGGTCGAGGCGTAGCAGCGTCCGGACCGAGAGCCGGCAGAAGCCGCAATCGCCGTCGTAGAGCAGTGCATGATCGCGGCGCGACTCCATCGCCCGATTATCGCCGCCCCGGCGAGATGATCGGTTCCGAGCCCCCGCGTGCGCGGGGGGCCGCCGGACCAAGCAGATCGAGGACGCAGGAGGCGAAGCGGCCTGAAAGGCCGTGAGCCGACGAGGACGATGAGATGCGCAGCGTCCGGTGGTTCATCCGCTTGCGTGGGGGTTCGGGATCGGTCATCCAGGGTCGGATATAGGCTCGGAGCATGCGGATCGGGATGCTCACCGCCGGCGGCGACTGCCCGGGGCTGAACGCCGTGATCCGCGCCGTCACCCGCTCGGCCATCGCCGGCGGCGACGAGGCGGTCGGGATCATGCGCGGCTACCGCGGCCTCGCCGAGCGCGACTACATGGACCTCGACCAGCGGACGGTCTCGGGAATCCTCCCGCTCGGCGGGACGATCCTGCGGACGTCGAGCTTCGAGCCGCTGACCGAGAACGCGGTCGAGCCGGTCGCCGCGGCCTTCGACCGCGACGGGCTCGACGCCGTGATCGCGATCGGCGGCGAGCACACGATGGAGATCACCAGGATGCTCCACGACGAGCATGGCCTGCCGCTGATCGGCGTCCCGAAGACGATCGACAACGACATCGTCGGCACCGACCTCACGTTCGGCTTCGACACCGCCGTCCACGTCGTCATGGAGGCGATCGACCGGCTCCACACGACCGCCCAGTCCCACGACCGCGTGATGGTCGTCGAGGTGATGGGCCGGAACGCCGGCTGGATCGCGCTCTACGGAGGCCTTGCCGGAGGTGCCGACGGGATCGTGATCCCCGAGGTCGACACGACCTGCGAGGAGCTCGCCGCGGCCGTCACCCAGCGCCACGATCGCGGCAAGGACTTCTCGATCATCGTCGTCGCCGAGGGTGCGAACCTCGCCTTCGCGAGCGGCGAGGTCCGCCACGTCCGCGTCAACGAGGAGACCGACGAGTACGGCTACGAGCGGCTCGGCGGGATCGGGGCCGCGCTCAGCAAGGAGCTCGAGCGGATGACCGGATACGAGGCCCGCAATGTCGTCCTCGGCCACATCCAGCGCGGCGGCACCCCGACCGCTCGCGA
>DATMCB010000123.1:0-6898 GCA_035558835.1 Solirubrobacterales bacterium | reverse complement strand
AGCCCGCAGGCGACCCCGGCCGCGCGGAATCCCGGCGCCAGCGCAGTCGGCTCGATCTCGACCGCCCCGTCGGGCACATCGACCCAGTGCGACCTGAAGAACCGGGCGGATTCCGCCCTGTCCGCCGCTTGCTGTCCGCTGTCCGCCGTCAGCTCAAGCCCTCGTGCTCGTCCAGCCCGAGCATCAGATTCAGGTTCTGCACGGCCTGGCCGGCAGCGCCCTTCCAGAGGTTGTCGATCACGCTGAAGACGAGGATCCTGCCGCCGGCGTCGCGGTCGACGTGGATCCGGCAGACGTTCGTGTCACGGACCTCGCGGACCCCCGGCGGGCGGTCGACGACCTCGACGAACGGCTCCTCCGCGTAACGGGCGGCATAGAGCTCACGCACCTCGGCAGTATCGACGTCGCGGGTCGGGCTGACGTAGCAGCTGACCAGCTCGCCCTGGTCGAGCGGCAGCAGGTGGGGGACGAACGTCAGCGGGGGCGCCGTGCCGCCGGCGAGCTCGGCGAGCTCCTGGGCGATCTCGGGCTCGTGCCGGTGGCCCCCGACCCCGTAGGGCGTCGCGTTCTCGGTCTGGCTCACGAAGCTGAGCCGATCCCCGCCGCCGCGACCGGCGCCGGAGACGCCCGACTTCGCATCGACGACGACGTCCGCGATCAGCCCCGCCGCGGCGAGCGGAGCCAGCCCGAGCACCGTCGCGGTCGGGTAGCAACCCGGGTTGGCGACCAGCTCGGCCTCGCGGATGCGGTCGCGGTGGAGCTCGGTGAGCCCGTAGACGGCATCGCCGAGCAGGTCCGGCGCGGCGAGCTCGCCGTACCACTCGCGGTAGACGTAGGGGTCGTGGAGCCGGAAGTCGGCGGAGAGATCGACGACGAGCAAGCCGAGCTCGCGAAGCGCCGCGACGACCGGCGCCGAGGCGTGGTGCGGGTAGGCGACGATCGCCGCCTCGCACTCCTCGACCGCATCGACGTCGAGCTCGGTCATGACGACCGGGACGCCGTAGCGCGGGTAGAGGTCGCTGACGGCGGCGCCGGCGTCGGAGCGGGACGTCGCCTCACGGAGCTCGAGCCGCGGATGACGCCAGACGATCTCGGCCGCGAGCGCGCCGGCGAAGCCGGAGGCGCCGGCTACGAGGACGCGGGCGGCGGTCTCGCCGCTCAGCGGCTGCTCCCGGTCAGCCACGGAGCTCCGCCCCGATCCCCTCCAGGGCGTCGACGATCTCCTTCCGGACGGTCGCCACCTCGGCGTCGGTCAGGGTCCTGTCGGGAGCCCGGAACTCGAGCCGGAGCGCCAGGCTGCGCTTGCCGGGCGGCACCTGTTCGCCCTCGTAGACGTCGAAGACGGATGCCCGCGCGAGCAGCTCGCCGCCGGCGCCGAGGATCGTGCCCCTGATCGTCTCGGCGCCGAGCTCGCGATCGGCGACGACGGCGATGTCCTCGGACACCGCTGGGTGCGTAGTCACGTCCTCGTAGACTTCCTCACCGCGCTCGGAGGCCGCCAGGAACGGCTCGAGGTCGACCTCGAATGCGGCCCCGGAGCGGGCATCGATCGACTCGGCGAGAGCCGGGTGGAGCTCGCCGACCCAGCCCGCGGGCGCGCCCGCGACCGAGACCTCCGCGGCCCGGGCCGGGTGCAGGAACGGGCGCCCTGCAGCGGCGAGCTCGACCTCGACGCCGAGCGCCGCCGCAAGCAGCTCGACGAGGCCCTTCGCGTCGTAGAAGTCGGCGGAGCGGGAGCCGTCGCGCCAGCCGCCGCCGGCCAGCTCGCCGATCAGGACTGCGGCGATCCGGTGCGGCTCGGCGATCGGCGCCGGCCGGATCCCCGCGAAGCGGCCACCGAGGGCGCCGCCGGACGCCGGCGGCGGCTGCGGCAGGTAGACGCGACCCGACTCGAAGATCGCGACCCGCTCGGCGCCGCGGGCGAGGTTGTGAGCGGCGGCTCCGACGAGCCCGCCGATCAGGTCGGTCCGCATCACCGACTGCTCTTCCGAGAGCGGGTTGTGAACGACGACCGGCGCGATCGTGTCGAGCCCGCCGATCCCGCCGCGAGGCGGGTCGACGAAGCTCCACGTGATCGCCTCGTCGAGGCCCGCGTCGCGGAGCAGGTCCTCGACGCGGCGGAGCAGGACCTGATGGCGCGGCAGGCCGCCGATCGCGCCGCCGCGGCCGGGCAGCGTCGCCGGGAGGTGCTCGTCGAGGCCGTGGACGCGGGCGACCTCCTCGATCAGGTCGACCTCGCGGGTGACGTCGAAATGGCGGTCCGCCGGCACGGTGACGACGATCGCCTTCCCGCCGAGCTCGCTTGCGGCGCCGTGAACGTCGAAGCCGAGCCGTTCGAGGTAGGCGGAGGCGCGTTCGGGCTCGACGACCATCCCGAGCAGCGCATCGCTGCGGGCGGGCCGGTAGCTGAGGTCGAACGGCGCCATCGAAGCCGGCCGCGAGTCGACGTCGATCGTGCCGGGGACCAGCCGCGCCCCGCAGAGCTCGACCAACAGCTTCGACGCGACGCGCTGGGCCCGCATCGCGAGATCGGGGTGGAGCTGCTTCTCGAAGCGGGTCGATGCCTCGGAGCGGAGACCGAGCAGGTTCGAGGTGCGGAGGATGTTGTTGCCGTTCCAGGTCGCGACCTCGAGCAATACCCGGGTCGTCTTCTCCGACACCTCGGAGACCTGTCCGCCCATGATCCCCGCGATCGAGGTCGGCCCCTCACGGTCGCAGACGACCACGGTCTCACCGTCGAGGCGGCGTTCGATGCCGTCGAGCGTCGTCATCCGCTCGCCCCCGGACGCGGCGCGGACGATGATCTCCCCGCCCGGGACCTCGTCGAGGTCGAACGCGTGGAGCGGCTGACCGGTCAGGAGCATCACGTAGTTGGTGATGTCGACGACGTTGTTGATCGGCCGCTGGCCGGCGGCGGTGAGCCGCGCCTTGAGCCAGAGTGGAGAGGGCCCGATCGTGACGTCGGTGAAGGCCCGGGCGGTGAACCGCGGGCAGAGATCGGGCACCTCGACGGCGACCGACGCGAGCGCTGCGACCTCGCCCTCCCCCGTCGCCTCGGCGTCCTCGTCCCACGGCGGCGGCGCCAACGGGGCGCCGCTGATCGCGTGGACCTCGCGGGCCACCCCGTGGATACCCAGGCAGTCGGGCCGGTTCGGGGTGATCTCGAGGTCGAGAACGGTCTCGGCGATCGGAAGCACCTCGGCGAGGGCGGTGCCGGGCGCGGCGTCGGTGTCGAGGACGGCGATCCCGTCGGACTCGGCGCCGATCTCCATCTCCTCCTCGGAGAGGATCATCCCCGCCGACGCGACGCCGCGCAGCTTCGCCTTGCGGAGCTTCGTGCCGTCGCCGAGCACGGCTCCGGGAAGGGCGACCGCGACGGCCTGCCCGGCGGCGACGTTGGGAGCCCCGCAGACGATCGTCCGCTCCTCCCCCTCGCCTACGTCGACCCGGCACACCCGCAGCCGGTCGGCGTTCGGGTGCGAGTCGGCGGCAAGGACGCGGCCGACGACGAATCCGTCGCCGGAGCGGGCGCCGACGGGGGTGATCCGCTCGACCTCGGTGCCGGTCATCGACAGCCGCTCGGCGAGCAGCTCCGGCGTCAGGCCGGGGTCGCAATGCTCGTGGAGCCAGGAGACGGGGACCTTCATCGGAACTGTTCCAGCATCCGCACGTCGTTGTCGAAGAACATCCGCAGGTCGGGGACGCCGTGCTTGAGCATGGCGATCCGCTCGATGCCCATCCCGAAGGCGAAGCCCTGGACGCGCTCGGGGTCGTAGCCGCGCTCGCGGACGAACCCGAAGACGTTCGGGTCGACCATCCCCGCGCCGAGGATCTCGAGCCAGCCGGTCCCCTTGCAGAGGTTGCAGCGCTCGCCGTCGAGGACGCCGGTGCCGCCGCAGCGGAAGCAGGAGACGTCGACCTCGACGCTCGGCTCGGTGAACGGGAAGAAGTGCGGTCGGATCCGGACCTCGCGCTCCGCACCGAAGATCGACCGCGCGAAGGTCAGCAGCGTTCCGTGGAGGTCGGCGAGGGTGATGTCCTCGCCGACCGCGAGCCCCTCGACCTGGTTGAACATCGGCGTGTGTGTGGCATCGGAGTCCCGCCGGTAGACCCGGCCCGGGACGACGATGAAGATCGGCGGTTCCCGATCCTCCATGCCGCGGATCTGCATCGGCGAGGTGTGGGTACGGAGGAGGACGTCGCGCGGGCCGGGGGGCACGGTCAGCGGCTCACCGTCGGAGCCGACGAGAGCCGGATCGGCGCCGAGCGACGCCGGATCGACGTAGAAGGTGTCCTGGAGCATCCGCGCCGGGTGGCCGGGCGGATAGTTGAGGGCCGTGAAGTTGTAGTAGTCGTGCTCGATCTCGGGACCCTCCGTGACCCGGTAGCCGAGGCCGACGAAGATGTCCTCGATCTCGCGCCGCGTCCGCGTCAGCGGATGGAGGTGACCGAGCCGGACCGGCGGCGTGCCCGGCAGCGTCACGTCGATCCGCTCCGCGGCGAGGCGGTCGTCGAGCTCGGCCCGTTCGTGACGCTCGCGGGCCTCCTCGAGCAGCGCCTCGAGCTCGGTGCGGACCTCGTTGCCGGCTTTGCCCACCGGCCCGCGCTGCTCGGGCGGCAGCTCCCCGATGCCGCGCAGGATCGTCGTCAGCTCGGCCTTCCGGCCGAGGAAGCGGACCCGGGCCTCCTCGACCGCAGCCGCGTCGCCCGCGTCCGCGATCGCCGCGCGGGCCTCGTCCCGTATGCGATCGATCCGTTCCAGCATCACTCGTCGGCCCCCGCCGCGGCGAGCGACGATATCCGCTGCAGGCCGATCGCCGCAGCCGCCGCGACGTTCAGCGATTCGGTGCCGTCGTGAAGCGGGATCGTCGCCGTCACGTCACATGCCGCCGCCACGTCGGCGGAGATCCCCGCCCGCTCCGCCCCGAGACAGAGCGTCGGCCGGCGACCGAGCGCTGCGAGCGCCGCGTCGATCGGCATGCCGTCGTGGGCGGCGAGGCCGAGCCGCGGTGCGGCGGTCTCCCCTACCCCGGCGCGAACCGGCGGCGCCGCGAACAGCGATCCCATGCTCGCCCGGACCGCCTTCGGCGAGTAGGCGTCGGCGCAGCCCGGCCCGAGGACGACGCGGTCGCCGGTCAGCGCCGCCGCGGTGCGGATGATCGTTCCGACGTTGCCGGGGTCGGCAACGCCGTGCAGGTACACGCACGGCTCGCCCGGCGGGTCCTCCGACGGCAGCTCCCAGACGGCGATCACGCGCGTCCCGGACCCGAGCGCCGAGGCGGCGTCGAGGAGCGCCGGCTCGACCTCGACCCCCGCGATCCCGGCG
This sequence comes from Solirubrobacterales bacterium, assembly GCA_035558835.1. Taxonomy (GTDB): domain Bacteria; phylum Actinomycetota; class Thermoleophilia; order Solirubrobacterales; family 70-9; genus RHKX01. The sequence goes on along the minus strand of DATMCB010000123.1, from coordinate 1,572 downwards.
CCGGCGGCGACGAGCACCTCGACCGGCGCGCGGCCGGAATCGAGCCCGGCGGCGAGCAGGTCCTCGCCCTCGGTCGCGAACAGGCCTTCACGCTCGCGCCACTTGCGGTCGCGCAGCTTCCGGACCAGCTTCAGTCGCTCGTTGTCGCTGCTCGTGATCACTGCTGCCTGCTGTCTGCTCCTTCCTGAACGAAAAAGGGCGGCCCAACCATGGACCGCCCGGGAGATCGTCGCTGTGCGCCGCGGCTACGCCACGGCCTCCCGGGCCACCTCGGCAAATCGGCGGAACGCCTCGGGGTCGTTGACCGCGATGTCGGCCAGCATCTTCCGGTTCACCTCGACGCCGGCGGCGTTGAGGCCGTGCATGAACTCCGAGTAGCTCATCTCGTTGCGCCGGGCGGCGGCGTTGATGCGGGTGATCCAGAGCCGCCGGAACTCGCGCTTGCGGTTGCGGCGATCGCGATAGGCGTACTGGCCCGACCGCATGACCTGCTCGTTCGCGAACCGGTAGCTCGAATGCTTTCGCCCGTAATAGCCCTTCGCCTGGGCGAGGGTCTTCTTGCGGCGCCGGCGCCTCGCGACTGCGTTCGTTGCCCGCGGCATCGGCTAGCGCTTCTTCCCGAGCAGCTTGTTGACGCGCGACGTGTCGGCCGGGGCGATCGCAACCGGCCGCGCCATCCGCCGCTTCCGCTTCGGCGACTTCTTCTCGAGGATGTGGCTCGAGTAGGCGCGACGGCCGCGGAGCTTGCCCGTGGACGTCTTCTTGAAGCGCTTCTTGGCGCCGGAGTGGGTCTTCGTCTTCGGCATCGGACGGGGTATTGAAGCAGAGATGCGCGCGCGGACGACCGCGCGGAGTCGGTGAGCCGGCAGCGGCCGGCCGGTCGCCGGGCTACGCGGTTCCGGCGACCTTGCCGGGAGCGAGGACCATGTGCATGTTGCGGCCCTCCTGCTGTGGCGCCTGCTCGACCGTGGCGAGGTCGCCGAGGTCCTCGTTGAGGCGGTCGAGCAGCGCCCGGCCGCGCTCGGGGTGGGCCTGTTCGCGGCCGCGGAACATGATCGTCACCTTGACCTTGTCCTTCTTGTTGAGGAAGCGCTCGACGTGACCCTTCTTCGTCTCGTAGTCGTGGTCGGCGATCTTCGGGCGCAGCTTGATCTCGCGGACGTTGACCTGCTGCTGGTGCTTGCGCGCCTGCTTGGCCTTCTGCTCCTGCTCGTACTTGTACTTCGAGTAGTCGAGCAGGCGGCATACGGGCGGCCGCGAGTCCGGCGCGACCTCGACGAGGTCGAGGTCGGCCTCGCGGGCGATCCGCCGCGCCTCGTCGGTGTCGACGACGCCGATCTGCTCGCCATCGGCGCCGATCAGGCGCACCTTCGGAACGCGGATGCGCTCGTTGATGCGGGTCGGATCCCGGTCGGGGGGACGCCGATCGAAGCGTCGCGGGACCGGCACTAGGAGGCGGGCCTGATCGGGGTCAAGCCGTCGGCATGAAGTGGTCGGGGCGAAGGATGCGCAAGTGCACGGGCGCTCAGGAGCGGCGCGACGTGGTCTCGGTGACTGGCATCGCGGCGCAGT
>DATMCB010000122.1:0-3117 GCA_035558835.1 Solirubrobacterales bacterium | reverse complement strand
AAGCGGATCGTCGATCTCGGCGGGATCGCGGCGGCACGCGGCACGGAGATGTACCTGCCGCTCTGGCTCACCCTCTACGGCAAGTTCGGCAGCGGCGACTTCAACATCGCCCTCGAGCGCGCGGGCTGAGGCGCCGCCCGGGGGGCCTCAGAGCGCCGCGGAGTGGGCTTCGCCGGCGCGATCGACGACGTGCATGAACGGGACCTGCAGGCGCACCCGGAGCTGCTCCGCGGCGATCGGCTCGACCGCCCCGCTGCCGGGGTGGTCGACGAGGACGACCCGGGTCGCGGGGTAGCTGCGGAGCTCGTCGTCGACCGCCTGGACGACGTCCTCGTCGCCGACCCGCGCCTTTGCATCGATCCCCGCCTTGGCGAGCGACGCGAGCGTGAGGACGAGGCTCTGCTGGGCGGCCTCGTGGCTGCGATCGGTGTCGGAGGCCCAGCGATCGACGAAGCGGGAGCGGTTCGGGGTGAGGACGAGCACCTCGGCCTCGTCGCCTTCGTCGTCCGCAGCCGTCGCCGCGACGACACGGTCGATCGCAGCGGGACTTTCGAGCGGATCGCCGGCGACGAGGAGCAGGTGCTCGCGACCGTCCGCGGCCGCCGGTGGCACGATCGGCGCCTTCGGGCTGCAGCGAATCGCCACGACCACGATCGAGCTCGCCGCCAGAGCCGCGATCGCCATCGCCAGCCCCGGGCCGCCGACGTAGGAGCCGGCGACCATCGGCACCGCGATGGCAGCGACGATCACCGGCAGCTTCCACGCTGCGAGGACGTACTCGCCGTCACCTGCCTGAATCTCGGGACGGACATCAGCCATGCCGATCTACGTTAGCCCTCTCGACTTCCCGGTGGAAGGGCTCGACCGTTCATCTAGGGTCGGAGGGCGATGATCGAGCTCGTCGAGGGCGACATCACGACCCAGAGCGTCGACGTGATCGTCAATGCCGCCAACCCCGATCTCGCCCATGGCGGCGGGGTCGCCGCGGCGATCGCGCGTGCCGCCGGGGCCGACCTGCGCCGCGAATCGGCCGAGCATCCGCGCGTCCCGGTCGGCGGGGCGGGCGTGACGACGGCGGGGGAGCTGCCGGCGCGCTGGGTCGTTCACGCGGTCGGCCCGGTCTGGTCGGGTGGCGACGACGGCGAGCCGGAGCTGCTCGCAAGCGCATACTCCTCGGCGCTGGGGAAGGCGATCGACCTCGGCGCCCGCTCGATCGCCTTCCCCTCGATCTCGACCGGCATCTTCGGCTACCCGATCGAAGCCGCCGCGGCGATCGCCGTTTCGACGCTCCTGCGCGGCTCGCGGGAGCCCGGGGCGCCGGAGCTGATCCGGCTCTGCCTGTTCGCTGCGGCCGACCTCGAGGTCTACGGGGCGGCGCTGGCTGCGGCGCGCGAAGACGGCCGCTGAGGTCAGCCGAAGCGGCCGGCCAGCCAGTCCCGGGCGGGAGCGACGTGCGCGGGGTCGATCTGGTGGCCGCCGGCGCCCTCGTGGTAGTCGACGGGCAGTCCGGCGCCGCGGAGGAGGTCGCGCGCGGCCTCGGCGAAGCCGACGCCGATCACGTTGTCGTTGCGGCCGTGGGCGATGAACACCGGCAGTTCGCTGCGGTCGGCCAGGGACGGCTCCCAGCCCTCGACCGTGGGGATGAAGCCGCTGAAGGCGAGGATCCCCGCCGGCGCCGCCCGGTCCGCGTCGAGGCCGAGCGTGTAGCTCATCACCGTGCCCATCGAGAATCCGCCGAGGACCGTCCGCTCCGGCCCGATCCCGGTTCGCTCCCAGGTCCGATCGTGGAAATCGGCGAGCGCCCGCCGCGACGCTTCGAAGCTCTCCGGATCCGGATAGCCGACCCGCGGGACCGTGTACCAGTGGCGGCCCGGCCATCCGGGCAGCCGCAGCGGCCCGCCCGGGGTGATGACGTGGAGGCGCCGCTTCGGGTCGAGCACCTCGGCGAGGCCGACCAGATCGTGCTCGTCGGCGCCGCGGCCGTGGTGCAGCAGGAGCAGCCCCTCGGGGTCTCCGGCTGCCGGCCGTTCGTCGAACTCGAGGCTCACCAAGGGAGACGATAGACGCCCGCCCGCGGGCGGTGTCCTCGCGATTGGCGGCGACCCTCACGGGTACCTCAGTAGCGAACGAGAAACCGACGAAAGGAACGGGATGTCCGACCAGTTGCAGGGCAAGAAGATCGCATTCCTCGTGGCCAACGAGGGTGTCGAGCAGGTCGAGCTGACCGAGCCGTTGAAGGCGGTGCGGGAAGCCGGTGCGGAGGCCGTTCTCCTCGCCCCCGACGAGGGCGAGATCCAGGCCTTCAACCACCTCGACAAGGGCGACACCTTCCCGGTCGACGAGGAGGTCGGCAACGCCGACGCAGATGACTACGACGGCCTGGTCCTGCCGGGCGGGGTCGCGAACCCCGACAACCTGCGGACCCACGAGGACGCGGTCGGGTTCGTCCGCTCCTTCTTCGATGCCGGCAAGCCGGTTGCGGCGATCTGCCACGCCCCCTGGACGCTCATCGAGGCGGGCGTCGTCGACGGCCGGACCATGACCTCGTGGCCGAGCCTGCAGACCGACCTCCGCAACGCGGGCGCCGACTGGGTCGACGAGGAGGTCGTCGTCGACCAGGGGCTCGTCACGAGCCGCAAGCCCGACGATCTGCCGGCCTTCAACGCGAAGGCGGTCGAGGAGCTGAGCGAGGGGGTCCACGCCGGCCAGCACGCCTGACCGGCGACCGGTGGCGCCCCGTCGTCAGGCGGCGGCGGGCGCTGCCGGCGGCCCCGGCCGGAGCGGTCGCAGGCCGCCGGCCGCCCGCAGGAAGTCGCGCTCGACGCGGTCGACGACCAATCTCGCCCAGCGCGGCGAGAGCAGGGCCGGGAGCGAGCCGGCGACGACGCCGAGTCGCCCGCCAGGGCCCGGCCAGGGCCGGTGCCCGGTCCGGGCCGCGCAGCCGCGGTAGTGGAGGTCGGTGAAGAGCAGCATCAGGACGGCCGCGGTCCGGACCGCGGCCGTACCGCCGAGGTCGAGCCGATCGAAGAGGCGCCGATAGGCCCCGGCCCGGCCGAGGGCGAGCCGCAGGTACTCCTCGCGGACCTCGCGGACTGCAGCCCGGGTCGTCCGATCGTC
>DATMCB010000121.1:0-2152 GCA_035558835.1 Solirubrobacterales bacterium | reverse complement strand
CGCGACCAAGGCGTTCATCCCGCAGGGCGCCGGCAAGGTCGTCAGCGTCACTCTGTCCCCCCACAACGGGATGCCGGGGATGGTCCATTCCGGGGCGGCCCGCGCCGCGGTCGAGAACATGATGCGGACCCTGTCGGTGGAGTGGTCGCGCTTCGGGATCCGCCTCTGCGCGGTCGCCCCGGGCCAGTTCGACACCGAGGTCTTCCGGACCAAGTACCCGGCCGAGGTCGTCGCGACCGTTCCCGCCACGGTGCCGCTCGGCCGCCTCGGCCGGCCCGAGGAGATGGCATGGCTGATCGCCTTCCTCGCCTCCCCGGCGGGCGACTTCTTCAGCGGTGCGGTCCTGACGATCGACGGCGCCCGCGACAACTGGTTCGGAGCCTGGCCGCCGCGGATCCAGGCCGGGGAGGCGGGCGAGCCCCCGGCCGAGGAGCGCCGCAGGTAGGCCGCAAGTAGTCAGGAGTCCGGCCGGGCGGCCTCGATTGAAGGAACTCCGCCTCGGCGACGAAAGAGGCAGGGACGGGTAGAAAACCAGCCAGGGAGGGACGTTTGGGGTCAGGGACGAACAAGAAGCTTGCGCTCGCGGCGATGATCTGCGCGGTCGCGATGACCTTCATCGACCAGACGATCGTCGCGATCGCGGTCCCCGACCTCCAGAAGGACCTGGGCCTCAGCGAGGCCGGCGTCCAGTGGGTGATCAACGGCTACCTGGTCGCCCTCGCGGCGCTGTTCGCGTTCGGCGGCCGGATCGCCGACATCGCCGGGCACCGGCGGATGGTCCTGATCGGGATCTCGATCTTCGCCGTGGCGTCGGCGCTCTGCGGCGCGACGCCGGACGGAGCGATCGCCGAGCCCTGGCTGATCTTCTGGCGGGTCGTTCAGGGCGCCGGCGCGGCGATCATGTTCCCGGCTGCCCTGGCGATCGTCGTCGCCGCCTACCCGCGCGACGAGCGCGGGCGCGCGATGGCCGCCTTCTTCGGCATCGCCGGCGGGCTGACCGCGATCGGCCCGCTCGCCGGCGGCTTCCTGATCGAGCTGACCTGGCGGTCGATCTTCTGGATCAACGTTCCGGTCGCGATCGCGGCGGTGATCCTGACCCTGCGCGCGAAGCCGGACGACACGCGTCGGCCGGCCCCGCTCGACTACAAGGGCGCCGTCCTCGCCGCGTTCGGGCTCGGGCTGCTCGTCCTCGGCCTCCAGCAGTCGAGCGACTGGGGCTGGGACAGCGTCGCGACCTGGGGCTCGATCGTCATCGGGCTGATCCTGATCGGCGTCTTCATCCGCGTCGAGCTCGGCACCGAGTCGCCGCTGATGCAGCTCCGCATCTTCGCGAGCAAGGCGTTCGCGGCCGACAACGTCGTCCTCTTCCTGATCTCGATCGCGTTCGTGCCGATGTTCCTGTTCGCGAGCATGTATTCGCAGATCTCGCTCGGCTTCGACCCCAGCAACGCCGGCCTCTACATCGGCATCTTCTTCGGCGGCTACGTGATCGCCGCCCAGTGGGGAGGACGGATGCTCGACCGCGGCGGCGCCCGGGCGCCGGTCGTGCTCGGCTGCGCGATCGCGGCGGTCGGCTTCTACCTCTGGGCCCGCTCGATGCCCGACATCGCCTCCGGCGAGGATTGGAACCAGTGGTGGCGGATCATGATCGCCGGCGCCGGGACCGGTCTCGTCCTCGGCCCGGTGACGACCGATGCCCTCAACCGCGCCCCGCATACGAGCTACGGCGAGGTGACCGGGATCACGCAGACGATGCGCAACGTCGGCGCCAGCGTCGGCCTCGCGATCCTCGGCACCCTGCTGATCTCCGAGAACCGCTCGAACATCGAGTCCCGCTTCGAGGACCTCGGCGCGAGCAAGGACCAGGCCGACGCCGTCGTCGCCTCGCTCAGCCAGTCAGGCGGCGGCGACGCCTCGAGCCAGATCGAGCAGGCCGGCTCGAAGGCCGAGGAGTTCTTCCGCGCCGTCCAGGAAGGCTTCGCGAACTCGACCGAGACCGTCTTCTACGGCATGGCGATCGCGATGGCCCTGGCCGGAATCGTCGCCCTCGCAGCGATCCCGAAGGGCAAACCCCCCGAGGCGGAGATCCGCGAGTAGGGGCGGCTAACGCCGCCCCGAGCTGCTGGGAGGCGGCGCTCTACTTCCGGCGTCC
>DATMCB010000120.1:0-4793 GCA_035558835.1 Solirubrobacterales bacterium | reverse complement strand
GATCCACATCGGCAACGCCCGCCCGTTCGTGGTCTTCTCGCTGCTCCGGCGCTTTCTCGCTCACGAGGGCTACACGCCGACGCTCGTCATCAACCTCACCGACGTCAACGACAAGATCTACGACGCCGCCCGCGCGGCAGGGGTGCCGTCGGCCGAGCACGCCGAGCGGATGATCGCCGGCTACGTCGCCGACACCGACGCGCTCGGGATCGGCCGCCCCGACCACGAGCCGAAGGCGACCGAGACGATCGGTCCGATCGTCGCCCTGATCGAGGACCTGGTCGCCTCCGGCCACGCCTACGAATCGGGAGGCGACGTCTACTTCCGGGTCCGCAGCTTCCCGCCTTACGGGCAGCTTTCGAACCGCGACCCGGAGGCGATGGACCAGGGGGAGGAGGCCGGCAGCGCCGAGCTCAAGGAGGACCGGCTCGACTTCGCGCTCTGGAAGGCCCGCAAGGCCGACGAGGACACCGCCTGGCCGAGCCCCTGGGGCGACGGGCGGCCGGGCTGGCACATCGAGTGCTCGGCGATGGCCGAGGAGCTGCTCGGGCTCGAGTTCGCGATCCACGGCGGCGGCTCCGACCTCGTCTTCCCCCACCACGAGAACGAGCTCGCCCAGACCGAGGCGGCGCGGGAGCGCCCGCTGGCGAAGATCTGGATGCACAATGGGATGGTCGAGTCGCGTCGCGAGGGCGGCGACGCCGACAAGATGGCGAAGTCGGTCGGCAACGTCTTCCTGCTCGGCGAGGCGATCGCGGCCCACGGCCCCGAGGCCGTCGTCGGCTTCCTCGTCTCCGGCCACTACCGCCAGCCGATCGCCTTCGGCGAAGGGGCGCTCGAGGAGGCCGCGGCCCGAAACCAGCGGATCCGCGAGTTCTTCCGCGAAAGCGACGATCCCGCCGGGGACCCGGCTGCGGCGGTCAGCGAGCGCCACGATGCGTTCCTCGACGCACTCGCCGACGACTTCAACACCCCGCGCGCGCTCGCCGAGCTCTTCGGGCTGCTCGCCGATGCCCGTCGCGAGCCGCTCGCCGGCGCTCGCGCCGCCGCCGCCGAGATGCTCGGCCTGCTCGGCCTCGAGTCCCTTGCAGCCGGTGGGGAGGAGGGTGGAGGCGACGCCGATGCCGAGCGCCTGCTCGCCGAGCGCGAGCGGGCGCGGACCGAGCGCGACTTCGACCGGGCCGACGAGATCCGCGACCGCCTCGCCGCCGCGGGCTGGGAGGTCCGCGACACGGCCGCTGGCGCCAAGCTGGTCCGGCGCGGGTCCTAGATGACCGATTCGAAGCCCCGGGAGCGGATCTACGGCCGCAACCCGGTTCGCGAGGCCGGGCGCGGCCGTCGCCGGGTCCACCGGGTCTGGACGAGCGACGACACCGCAGCCGACGAGTTGACCGTGCTCGCGGGCTCATCCGATCACCAGGGGATCGTGGCCGAGGTCGATCCCTATCCGTACGCGGATCCCGCGGCGCTGCTCGCCCCCGACGACGCGTTCGTAGTCGCGCTCGATCAGGTCCAGGACCCGCGCAACCTCGGCGCCGTCTGCCGCAGCGCCGAGGCCGCCGGGGCGGCGGGGGTCGTCATCCCCGAGCGCCGGGCGGCAGGAGTCACCGCAGCCGCCTGCAAGGCGTCGGCAGGCGCCGTCGAGCATCTGCCGGTCGCGCGGGTCCGCAACCTGACCGACTGGCTGCTGGCCGCGAAGGAGGCCGGCGCATGGGCCTACGGGGCCGACGGCGACGCCCCGAAGAGCTTCCGAACCCTCGACTACAGCGGGAGGGTGGTGATCGTCCTCGGCGGTGAGGAGGCCGGCCTTCGCCCTCGGGTGGCGGGCGCCTGCGACGAGCTGGTGGCGATTCCCACGGTCGGCCGGGTCGGCTCGCTGAACGTGTCGGCCGCCGCCGCAGTGCTCCTGTTTGCGGTCGCCGAAGCCCATTCCTGAGCGGTGTTCGGAGCCCCGTCGTCTTAGCGCCCCGGTCGGACGGATCGGCGCCCTTGCAAGCGAAATTGCAGAAATCGCCAAGTTCGGGTTGACAGAACTCCGCCGCCGGTTAGAGTGGCGGGCAGCAAGTAAGGCTGAACTAAAGGTTCACGGTTCGGAGGCCCCGCTTGTCATCTGAAGATTCAGGCGCCTGGGGAGGTAAGGCGCCACGGCATCCCAGTTGGAGGAGAGCACGTGGCAGCAATGACCCAGGAGTTCCCGCGGATCTCCGCGTCGCCGAAGCAGGCGCGCGGCGGAGATGCGGCCGGGGAGCTCAACGACGCCTACCTCGTCGCCCAGGCGAAGCGAGGTGACAGCGTCGCCTATGACCGGATCGTCAGGCGCTACCGCGGCTTCGTCCGCCTGAAGGCGTCGTCGTACTTCCTGCTCGGCGGGGAGTCGGACGATCTCATCCAGGAAGGGCTGGTCGGCCTCTACAAGGCGATCCGTGACTTCCGGACCGACCGCGAATCGAGCTTCCGCAACTTCGCGGAGCTCTGCATCACCAGGCAGATGATCACCGCCGTCAAGACCGCGAGCCGCAACAAGCACGCGCCGCTGAACCAGTCGATCAGCTTCGCGACCTCGCCGACCGCCGGTGGCGAAGGCGAGTCGACCCTGGAGGAGATCCTCCCGGGCTCGCGCGTCGAGGACCCGGCCAGCAAGGTGATCTCGACCGAGGAGCTGGGCAGCCTCGTCGAGTGCCTCACCTCGGTGCTGTCCGAGCTCGAGAGCGAGGTCCTCACCTGCTACCTCGACGGTCGCTCCTACGAGGAGATCGCCGAGCGCCTCGCCTGCGACACGAAGACCGTCGACAACGCGCTGCAGCGCGTCAAGCGGAAGGTCTCGACCCACCTCGCATCGCGCGAGGTCCTCCACTAACGACCACGCACACGACCGTCATCGGGGCCATCGGTCGCCGAGCGCGGCGGCCGCTCCCGACGGGCGCCGGCGGAGTGGTAAGTTTCCATTGCCACTAAGTCGACGACTGGAGAGGTCTCGTGCACAGCCCGGTTCGCTCCGAGAACGACGTCTTCCGTGGTGCCGTGATCACCGGGCTGGCGATCATCGTCGCAATCGTCGTCGGCGCGCTGATCAGCGTCGTCGCCGGCATCGTCGCCGCCGCCGTTCTCGCCGCGATCGGGCTCGTCCTGCTGCTCCGCGAGGCGCGGGGCTCGCTTCCCGGCGACATCGAGCGCGCGCCGACCGATCGCGGCGCCCACCGGATCCTCGTCGTCGCCAACGAGACGATCGAGCGGCGGGCGCTGCTCGACGAGGTCGCGGGCCGTGCCGAGAAGCGTTCCCGCAGCGAGATCCTGCTCGTCTGCCCGGCGCTGGCGGAGACACGCCTGCAGCACCTCGCCTCCGACATCGACGGGGCCCGCGGCGAGGCGGGGCGACGCCTCGAGCGCTCCCTGGTCGCCCTCCGGAGCCGCGGCGTCAACGCCACCGGCGTCGTCGGCGACGAGGACCCGGTCGCGGCGGCGACCGACGCGCTCGCCGTCTTCGGCGCCGACGAGGTGATCGTCTCCACCCACGCCCCCGAGCGCTCCCGCTGGCTCGAGCGCGGCGCCGTCGAGCAGATCCGCGCCACCGTCGACGTCCCGGTCCATCACGTCGCCGGTGACGACGAGACGTCGCAGCCCGCGGTCCCGTGGGTGCCGCCGAGCCGCCGGGTCGGCTCGCGCTGAGACGGCGCCAGAGCCGGAGACGGGGATCGAACCCGTGACCTCGTGATTACAAATCACGCGCTCTGCCAGCTGAGCTACTCCGGCGGGGCGATCCCAGGATAGGCGCGGCGGAGGCGCTGCGCGGGCCCTCGCACGCTGTAACTGGGTGCAACACGGCGTGTACCGCTTCGCGGTGGCCGACAAGGGAGACCCAAACGAGGGGGCCGGGGAGGGCTCGCGCGAGCAGCCCCGGACGGCGCCGAAGACCGGCGCGTCGGAGCGGATCGGCGCCGACCGGATCAGCCGCTACCACGAGTACACCCGGACGAAGGGCGTCAACTGGCCGCTCTACCTTGTCCTGCGGGCGCTCCTCGTGCCGGCCTTCCTGATCTGGTTCCGGCTCGAGCGACTCGGGCGCGAGCACGCGCGCGTCGAGGGCGGCCTGATCGTCGCGTCCAACCACCGCAGCTTCCTCGACCCCTTCCTGCTCGGCGCGACGCTGCCCTGGCGGCGGCCGATGCACTACGTCGCCAAGGTCGAGCTCTTCGAGCCGGCCTGGCAGGGCTGGATCCTGAGCCGGCTCGGCGCCTATCCGGTTCGCCGCGGGGAGGCCGACGCCGAGACGCTCGAGACCTCGCGGCGGATCCTCGAGCGCGGCGGGGCGCTCTGCATCTTCCCGGAGGGGACCCGGATCCGTCACGGCTCGCTGGCGGTGCCGCACCGCGGCGTCGGCCGGCTCGCGCTCGAGTCGGGCGCGGCGGTTCTTCCGGTCGCCGTCCACGGCTCCGAGCACGTCCGCGACGGCTGGAAGATCCGTCCCCGCAAGGTCCGGCTCCGTGCCGGCCGGCCGATGACGTTCCCGCAGACCGAGAACCCCTCGCCGTCGCTGGCGGCGACCGTGACCACGCGGATCTGGCCGAACATCGAGCTGCAGTGGGAATGGCTGGGGGGCCTGCCGCCGATGCGGAAGGCGGCCGTGATCGGTGCCGGGAGCTGGGGGACGGCGGTCGCGGTTCTGCTCGCCCGCGGCGGCGTCGAGGTCCAGCTCGGTTGCCGGACCGCCGAGCAGGCCGCGCGGCTCGCCGCCGATCGCGAGAACCCTTACCTGCCCGGGATCACGCTGGCCGAGTCGATCACCGTCAAGCGGG
>DATMCB010000119.1:0-2905 GCA_035558835.1 Solirubrobacterales bacterium | reverse complement strand
ACCTGGCGAGGCCCTGGCCTGGCGTCCTCTGGCTGATCTGCTCGCTCGAGGACCACGACGAGCCGGTCGTCCGAGGGTTCTGGATCAGCGACGGCAAGGTCGAGGAGGAGGATCTCGACGTCGTCTGAGCGCCCCCTCGTCTGCCGCGGCTGCGGATCGATCCACGCGGGCGACGGGGAGGACGAGCGCTTCTGTCGGAGCTGCGGGATGCTGCTCAGCCCGGCCGGCGGCGCCGAGGTGGGCGCGGTCGACGAGTGGACCGAGCGGGCCCGGAAGATCCAGCCGCGTCGCGCTCGCGGCGAGACCGTGCGGGTGGCGGTCGCGAACAACCTCGCCGAAGCCGAGCTGATGCAGAACATCCTCCTCGAGGAGGGGATCCCGAGCATCCTCCGTCGCTCCGGCGGCTTCGACGTCCCCGACTTCCTTGCCGCGGGCCCGCGCGACGTGCTCGTCCCCGCCTCGGGAGCGGAGGCGGCACGGGAGCTGCTCAACTTCGACGGGACGGCCCCGCCCGAGCCAGAGCCGGTCGATCCGCGAAGCGCCGCCTTCCGGCTGGCGGCGGCGATGCTCGCCTGCCTGCTCCTGTTCGGCGCGCTCGCCGGGCTGATCTGGGTCCTGATCTAGATCTAGGTGCCGTGCCTACAAGGGCGAGGGTTCGGAGAGGCGCTCGAAGCCTCCGGTCGCCGAGCCCTGGGCGATCGTCTCGACGTGGTCGCGCCAGACCGGTTCGATCTCTCGGATCGATGCCCCGAACGCGGTCTCGATCGCCGTTCGCGGCCCCGCCTTCGGCAGCCGGGCGACGAGCAGGTCACAGGCATGGCGGCCGACCTCGTGGTCGAGCAGGTCGAAGACGCTGCCGCCGAGGATGATCGCGTCGCGGGCGGAGGGCGGGAAGCTCGGCCGCGATCCCTCGCTGAGACGGCGGAGAACGGCCGGGCGGAAGCTCGCGTACTGGCCGGCGTAGAACTGGGCGCCGCCTTCGATCAGCCAGGCCCAGCGGAGGTAACGCCGGAAGGCGCGCGGACCCCACGGCGGCGGGATCTTCGCGTTGTTGGCGGCGAGGACGAGCTGGGCGTAGAGCCGCTCCGAGGTGCCGAGCAGCGCCCGCAGCGAGTCGGGGCCGCCGGCGCGCCGCTCGAGGGCGCTGTCGGTCAGGGTGTGAAGCTCGGTCCGGGTCGCCCAGCCGGCCAGGTAGCGGCGGCCCGCCGGCGCCGCGGCGAGCCGCGCCGCGGGCAGGAAGGGATGGGCCGCGGCGAGCCAGCCCGAGCTGGGGTGGAGGATCGCGGTGACGCCGCCGGGAACGCGCTCGAAGCGTTCCTCGAGCTTCAGCCGCAGCTCCTCGAGCCGGTCGAGCGTGCGCTCCGCGCACTCCTCGTCGCCCTCCTCGAAGCGGACTGTGAAGCTGAGCGAGTCTGTCTCGGTCCAGGGCACTACCCACGAGGGTAGACCTGTGCGGGCTCCGGCCTCCGCCGTCGGCGCTCGCGGTGCAGCGCCGGTTGCCGCCCCCGCGCGGCTCAGCCGCGGCCGCGTGCCTCGCCGGCGCCGACCTGGCGGCCGAGGAGCGCCTCGAGGTCGTCACCGGGATCGTCGATCCAGATCGGCGCCCCCGGTCCGTGCAGCGCCGGATCGGTGGGGTCGCGATCGAGTCGGCCGGCGATCGCCGCGAGCGGCGGGAAGAGCGCTCCCTGCAGGAGTCGGGGAGGATTGACGAACCGCATGACGTCGCGGTACTCGTGAGCGATCGCGGCGAGCCAGAGCGGGTCGGGCATCCCCTTGTCGTTGACCTTTCCGAGCGCGCCCAGGGACCAGAGAGTTTCGATCATCGCGACGAACCGATCGGCGGTTCCGGGCGGAGCGCCCGGCGCCGCCTCGATCTCGACGCGGACCCGGGCGATGCCGGCGCCCGAGTTCCACCAGTCGTGAACGGTGCCGACCGGCACCTCCGCCGTTCCGTCGCCCGGCCGCATCGGCCGCTCACGATCCCCGACCAGGAACGTCACGTCGCCTTCCTGGACCTCGAAGCGCTCGATGACCGATGGGTGAACATGGGCACCGGCGACCGCGGCGCCCGGCTGCAGCCAGAGCTCGACCTCGAAGCTCCGCCCGCCGTCGGGCTGGGACAGGACATGCGCGAGCTCACCCGTGACGGGGTTGTGCCCCCATCGGCGGTCGTTGCGATCGCTGTCCATTCCGTCGCCTCCCTCCACCGTCCTACCCTATGCCGATCGCAGCCCTCGCTGCTTGCGATCGCCACCCGCGACGCCTGGGCGGAGGCGCTGGAGATCAGCCGGGTGCTCGCAGCTACCCTGCGGCGATGAGCTCGCCTCCGGTCGGAGCACACGTGCAGGGCATCGATCCACTCGCCGAAGCGGCCGCGGTCGAGGCCGACGTGATCCAGATGTTCCTCTCGAACCCGCAGGGATGGGAGAAGCCGCCGGAGCGGCAGGACGCCGACGAGTTGCGCGACTCCGAGATCGGGATCTACGTCCACGCCCCGTACCTGATCAACGTCTGCTCACCGAAGCCGAACGTCCGCTACGGGTCGCGAAAGATCCTCACCCAGACCTGCGAGGCGGCCGCCGACGTCGGCGCGCTCGCCGTCGTCGTCCATCCCGGCCATTCCGAGGACGGCCTCGAAGCCGGCGTCGGCCGCTGGTCGCGAACGCTCGAGATGCTCGAGTCGGATGTGCCCGTCTACCTCGAGAACACCGCCGGCGGCGACCATGCGGTCGCGCGCCGCTTCGACGCGCTGGCGCGGCTCTGGGAGCAGGTAGCGGGAGCCGACACCGACGTCGAGATCGGTTTCTGCTTCGACACCTGTCATGCCCACGCCGCCGGCGAGGAGCTTGCCGACGCGGTCGAGCGGGCGATCGCTATCACCGGCGGCATCGACCTGCTTCACGTC
>DATMCB010000118.1:0-3093 GCA_035558835.1 Solirubrobacterales bacterium | reverse complement strand
TGGGCCCGTCGGCGACGCTCGTGATGACGGATCGCAGGTCGCCGAGGTGATCGGGCACCCCTGTCGCCGGGGTCTCGCCGAAGCCGCGGCGGTCGTAGGCGACGAGGTCGAGCCCGGCGAGCACCGGTTCGGCCATGACCGCCCGCCATGCCCGCCGGTCGGCGACTCCGGCATGGAGGAGCACGACCGTCGGCCCCGCTCCCGGCCGGCGCTCGCCGGCCAGCACGGTTCCGTCTCCCATCGCGAACGTGACGCTCTCGCTCACCGCCCGGAAGCTAGAGGATGGGTCGCGAGCAGCTCGGCGAGCGTTCGCCGGGCGACATCGGAGTCCGGCGACTCCCAGAGCTGTCCGAGAGCGGCTGCGGCGAGTTGCAGCTCCGCGAGACCGGCGGCGGTCTCGGAGCTGAACCGCTCGAGCCAGCGGCTCGCTGCACGCGGATAGCGGGGATCCCCGTCGCCGGCCATCAGCCGGCAGAGGTCGAGCGCGTCGGAGAGGGAGACGTGGGGGAGGTCGCGGGCGATGATCAGCGCCGTCGTCAGATGCCCGACCGCGAGCGCCTTCTTGAACCTGACGTGGTCGGAGCCATGCGAGCCCATCGAACGCATGTTCGCATGTGCCGGCGTCGTCAGCGGGCACCGCGATCTGGCTAAGGTTCCCGCGATGAGCGAGACCAGCGCTGCGGGGCCGATTCTGATCGCCTACGACGGCTCCGACCACGCGAAGGACGCGATCGCACAGGCCGGACGCCAGCTTCGCGGCGATCGCCCGGTGATCGTCCTGACCGTCTGGGAGCCGCTCGACGCGGTCCCGTTCTGGGGCGTCCCGCTGGCGACGATGCCGGACGAGATGACCGAGCAGGTCATCGCCCAGGCCGAGGCGGTCGCCGCCGAAGGGGTCGCGCTCGCCGCCGATGCCGGCCTCGCGGCCGCCGAGGCGGAGGTCGCGCTCGGTGCCCCGGTCTGGTCGCGGATCGTCGAGACCGCCGAGGAGCGCGGTGCCTCGGTGATCGTGATCGGCTCCCATGGCCGGTCCGGCCTCGGCTACGCGATGATCGGCAGCGTCGCGGGCGCCGTCGCGCAGCACGCCGAGATCCCGCTTCTCATCACCCGCCTCCCCCGGGATTGAGCCGGCCGCTGCGGCGTGGCTCAGTAGGAGCTACGGACGTGCGAAGGCCCCGTTACCGGCAGGATTGACGTCGATGTCCGAGCAGGCGTTCGAGGTCGTCGTCGCCGGCGGCGGCGTTGCCGCCCTCGAAGCCGTGCTCGCGATCCGGGCCGCGGAGTCCCCACCGGTGTCGGTGACGCTGCTGGCGCCGAGCCGCGAGTTCCGTCTGCAGGCGATGTCGGTCGCCGAGCCGTTCGGCGGCGACGCGCCGAAGCTCGACCTCGCCGGATTCTGCGTCGAGCACGACGTCACCTACCGGCAGGAGGCGATCGCCGAGGTCTGGGGCGGCCCGCAAAGGATCCTGACCGATCGCGGCGAGGAGGTCTTCTACGACGCGCTGCTGCTCGCCACCGGAGCCCGGCGGTCCTCGGCACTGCCCGGCTCGCACCCGTTCCGGGGTGCCGCCGACGTCAGGTGGTTCGGGACGCTGCTCGAACGCCTCGACCGCGGCGCGATCGCGGACGTGATCTTCGCCGTCCCGCGGCAGGTGAAGTGGTCGCTGCCGGTCTGGGAGCTGGCGCTGCTCACCACCTCCTGGCTTGCCGACCGCGGCCGCAGCGATGCCGAGATCAGGGTCGTCACGCACGAGTCAGCGCCGCTCGAGGTGCTCGGCGAGGTCGTCAGCGACCGGATCGCCGCGATCGTCGCCGAGGCCGGGATCGGACTGGTCGCCGGAGCCGGGGTGATTCGCTTCGACCAGGGGAGGCTCCTCTGCGAGGGCGGGCAGGAGCTCCGCGCCGACGAGGTCGTCTCCCTGCCCGGTCTCGAGGTCCCGGAGATCCCCGGCGTCCCGCAGGGCCGGCACGGATTCATCGGCTGCGACGCGGAGATGCGGGTCGACGGCCTCGATCGGGTCTGGGCCGCAGGTGACTCGACCTGGTTCCCAATCAAACAGGGCGGGCTGGCCGCCCAGGAGGCGGAGGTCGCCGCGGCCGGCATCCTCAGGGAGGCGGGCGCGGACATCGAGGTGCCGCCGTTCAGCCCGCAGATCCGCGGCGCGCTGATCACCGGCAAGCAGCCGCAGTTCATGCGCGTCCAGCTCGGCGAGGAGGCTGAAGCGGCGCTGACGAGCAGCCCCCTGTGGTGGCCGCCGATCAAGGTCGCCGGACCGCGGCTCAGCCCCTATCTCGCGCAGCGCTGGAGCATCGATCCCGAGGAGCCCGGAATGGAGCGGATCGAGGATCTCGAGCCTGCCAAGGACGAGCGCGAGCACGAGGCGGCGCTGCGGCTGTCGCTCGACTTCGCGGAGATCGACGCCCGCGAGGGCGACTACGTCGACGCGTTGCGCTGGCTCGAGGTCGCCGAACGCCTCAACGTGACCCTGCCGGCAGACTACGTGCAGCGCCGCGACGACTGGCGTGCTTCGGCAAAGACCTGAGCGCTAGTCGCGGACCAGCTTCCAGCCGGTCGGCCGCTTCTTGACCCGTCCGAGCGCCAGCAGCTCGTCGAGCCCCTGCTCGGCGTCGGCGCGCTCGATCCCTTCGTTCTGGGCGATCAGGGCGGGAGTGTTGAGCGCCGGCTGCGTCTCGAGGCTGTCGAGGACCAGCTCTGCGTTCCTGCTCAGTTCGGTCATGGCGACCCGGCAGCCTGCCAGATTCGCGGCGGCCGCGCCCGGCCGATCAGCCGGGCTACAGTTGCCGCCCGGTGTCACGACGGCGATCATCCAGGAGGGACGCTTGACGGGAAGCGCGATCGGGTTCGAGTCGCTCAGCGAGGAGACGCGGATCGCGGAGCTCCCGGTCGAGGGCGAGGTCCCGGGCTGGCTCGGCGGCGCGCTGCTTCGCACCGGCCCGGCCCGCTTCGAGGTCGGCGAGCGGAGCCTGAGCCACTGGTTCGACGGCTTCGCGATGCTGCACCGGTTCGGGTTCGCGGACGGGAGGGTCTCCTACGCGAACCGCTTCCTCGAGGGCAGGGCCTACCGCGCCGCG
>DATMCB010000117.1:0-2416 GCA_035558835.1 Solirubrobacterales bacterium | reverse complement strand
CGGCACGAAGTCGATTCCGGGACCGAGCCGGTAGCGGGCGCGCGCCGATGTCGCGGGATTGAGACGGGCGAAAACAGCAAGCCGAGAGAAGCGCGGCGCGAGGCGGGCGATGAAGACCACGAAGGCGCGATCTCCATAGGGCTCGCCATCGCGGATGTGGTACTCGTGGTCCGTATAGACGCCGAGGCGCATCCGGCTAGAGTACGGGCCCGCTGACGAGCGCGGGTAAGGGATTGCACGATTCGTCGCACCCCTCACATGCAGATCGCCTGAACCGATAATCCACGACGGATGAAGCAAATGAGCGAGAGCCCCGCGACCTGGGTCGAGCCACCCGGCGAGCAGCAGAGCCTCAGCAGGTTCATCGAAACGCTTCGCGAGCGGATCTGGGTCGTGATCGTCTCGGTCATCATCGTCACCGCGGCGGCGATCCTCTACGTCGCCACGGCCGACAAGGTCTACGAGGCGAGCGTGCAGATCCTCGTCGTCCCCGTCGACGATCCCGAAGGGAACCTCTCGTCACTCGGCCTGATCGGCCAATCGAGCGACCCGCTGCGCGCGGTCGAGACGGCCGCGACGCTGCTGACCAGCCAGGCTGCCGCCGATCGCGTCGCTGCCGACAACGATCAAAAAGGCGACCCGCAGGCGATCCTCGGCAAGATCACGACGGAGCCGATCGCCGAGAGCAATGTCGTCTCCCTGACCGCGCAGGCTCCGACGGCGACGGGAGCCGCGACGCTCGCCAACGACTTCGCCAAAGCCGCTCTGCAGGAGCAAGCCGACACGGTCCGCAAGACGATCGACCGCGAGCTGCCGACGCTCAATGCCCGCCTCAGGGAGCTGCCGCCGGGCGTCGCCCGCGACACCCTGGCGTCGCGGATCGCCCAGTTCGAGGGGCTGCGAGTGACCGGCGACCCGACCCTGCGGATCATCGAGCCGGCGGTGCCGCCCGGCGGCCCGGTCTCGCCGCGGCCGCTGCTCAGCATCCTCGCCGGGATCTTCGCCGGGCTCGTGCTCGGGGTCGGGGCCGTCTTCGCCCTGCGGATGCTCGATCCGCTGATCCGCCGCGAGGACCAGGTCCGCGCCCGCTACCGCCTTCCGATCCTCGCCCGGGTGCCGCAGGAGCGCGGGCCGAAGGATCGCCCGTTGGTCTGGAGCAACCTCGTCGGCGGCTCGGTCGAGGCATACCGGACGCTGCGCGCAGTCCTCGCCGGCAACCCCTCACGTCGCTCCCCCTCGATCCTGATCTCGAGCCCGGGCCCCGGCGAAGGCAAGACGACGTCGGCGATCTCGCTCGCGGCGTCGCTGGCGCTCACCGACAAGCGCGTGATCCTGATCGAGGCGGACCTGCGCAGGCCGGCGATCGGCAAGGCCTTCAACCTCAGCGTCAGCACCGGCATCGTCAGCGTCCTCGCCGGCGAGGCCACCCTCGAGGAATGCCTCGTCACCGCGCCGATCGGCGAGGGACATCTCGGCCTCCTGCTCGCTGAGGAATCGGGCGGGGCCGGAGCCGAGCTGCTCGCCCTCCCGAGCGCGATCGACCTGCTCGACCAGGCGACCAAGCTCGCCGACATCGTCGTCGTCGACTCGCCGCCGCTGGCGACGGTCGTCGACGCGCTGCCGCTGGCCCGCGCGGTCGACGAGGTCGTCATCGCGCTCAAGCTCGGGACCAGCCGGATCGACCGCACCCAGGAGCTGGCCGAGCTCCTCGCCGAGGCGGGGATCACCCCGGCCGGCTTCGTGCTGATCGGCGTCCCCGGGCACTCGAAGCTGTACTACGGCGATCCCGACCGCGAGCAGATCGTCGAGATGCACGCGACCCGGCCCGCGGCCAGCGCCGGTTGACGGTCCGATGACGGCAACGCGGCCTCCGATCCTCTGGGTCGCGGGCCTGCTCGCGGTGCCGGCGTTGGTCCTGATCGGCTTCATCGCCGGCGCCGAGCCGAAGTTCGGCATCGCCGCCGCACTCGCTGCCGTCTACACCCTCGTCGTCTTCACGAACCTCTCCGCAGCGCTGACGATCCTCGTCGTCATCGTCTTCGCCGAGTCGACGCCGCTCGCCGGCCCGGCACTGAGCGCGACGAAGATCGCCGGCCTGCTGCTCGTGCTCGGCTGGTTCGCGCGGCTCGCGGCCCAGCGCACCGAGCGCGGATCGGAGCTCTTCAGCGCCCATCCCGGGATCTCTTACGTGCTGGCCCTGTTCCTCGGCTGGGTGGCGATCAGCATGCTCTGGGCCCAGGACGTCGCCGTCGCGCGCGACGAGGCGATCGTGTTCCTGCTCGTGGCGATCCTCTACGTGATCGTCTTCTCGGCCGTCCGCACCCGCCGGCAGGCGATCGCCGTGATCGGGGCGTTCGTGTTCGGCTGCGCCTTCACCGCCGCCTACGGGATCGTCGTCCGGCCGGATCCGAACGGG
>DATMCB010000116.1:0-2470 GCA_035558835.1 Solirubrobacterales bacterium | reverse complement strand
CCGCGGCCGAGATCGTCACCGTGACGATGACCCCGGGCGCGAGCGCGATCGGATGGCCCGGCACCGCCTCGGCGAGCGCGAGGCCGGTGGCGACGACGAGCGTGATCGCGAGCGCCGCGCGGATCGTCAGGGCAGCGAACCAGAGGGCGATCCCGGCGCCGGGGGCGATCGCGGTGCGGGGGAGGAGGTGGGGCACGGCGAGCAGTCCGAGCAGGCCGCCGGCGGCGGGAAGCAGCGCGCTCATCGCCGCGGGCGGCCGTCGCCGGCGCGGCGGAGCGCCGCCAGCTCATCGGCGGGCAGGCGCTCGGCGAGGTTCACGAGCGCGCCCCGTCGCGCCTCCTCGGAGGCGCCGGCGAGGATGGTGTCGAGCGAGCGGGAGAGGTAGTCGGCCTCGGAGATCCGGGCCCGGTAGCGGATCACGCGGCCGGCGCGGGCGCGGCTGACGAGGCCGCGATCGGCGAGGCGGTTGAGGACGGTCTGGATCGTCGTGTAGGCGCTCCGCCGCGCCTGCGGGAGGGCACAGCGCACCTCCTCGACCGATGCGTCACCGGTGTGCCAGAGGGTCCGCATCACCTCCTGCTGGAGCTCGCCGCGCATCGGTTCGCCGTCGTTCACGACCGTGAGCATACGTCGGCGCGCACGCGGGGCCGGGTTCGGCAGGGTTCGGCCGGACTGTGAGCGTCCGGAAAAGTTGTTAGCGTCCGCTCATAGTGGTCCAGGGAACCGAGCGACGCACCGAAAGCGAGGCGGACATGGGTGACGCGCACGACGAAGGCGGAGGCAGATGAACGCGATCGACACGACGCGGAACGAACGCGAGGAACCGCTGCTGGCGGCCTGGCCGGGGCCCGACTTCCGGGCGCTCGACCTGCGCCAGAGCGTGATCGGCTGGACGATCGGGCTGATCGTCGGCACGATCGTCGCAGCGGCGGTGATCGCCGCGATCGCCGGCCTGCTCTGATCGGAACGCTGCTCGCCGGCGACGGCTGCCGATTAGTTCCGGCGCGCTCGCCTGTCTAGGGAAGCAGCAGGCCAGAACGCGGGATCCTTCCCGCCCGAGCAGAGATCAGCGAGGTCCATCATGAGCCAGAAGATCACCCCGAACCTTTGGTTCGACATGAACGCCGAGGAGGCCGCCAACTTCTACGTCGACCTGTTCGACGACGGGCGGATCCTCAACGTCGCCCGCTATCCGGAGGGCTCACCGGGCCCGGCCGGCGAGGTCATGACGGTCGAATGGGAGCTGAACGGCCAGAAGTTCGTCGGCATCAACGGCGGGCCGCAGTTCCAGTTCAGCGAGGCGGTCTCGTTCATGATCAGCTGCAAGGACCAGGAGGAGGTCGACTACTACTGGGACCGGCTCACCGCCGACGGCGGCAAGGAGGGCCAGTGCGGGTGGCTGAGCGACAGGTTCGGGCTCGCCTGGCAGGTCGTCCCCGAGGGGATGGACGAGGTCTTCAGCGACCCCGACCCGGCGAAAGCCGAGCGCTCGATGGCGGCGATGATGAAGATGAAGAAGCTCGACATCGCCGAGCTGCGTGCCGCCGCCGAGGGCGTCCCCGCCGGTTGATCCGTCAGGTCAGGAGTAGTCGATCGCGCGTCGTCGTGGTGCTCGGCCCGGCGGCGGCTGGGCGGGCTCGAGGATCCGCCAGAGCAGGAGCAGCAGGGCGGGCACCGCGGTGACGCCGACCATCAGCAGGAACCAGGGAGCGCCGCGGTCGGTGCCCATGCCGAGCGCGTGGACGATGCCGAGCAGCCAGAAGACGGCGGTGAACCGGTGCATGGTGCGCCAGCGGGCCGGTCCGATTCGTGCCCGCTGGTAGTAGGCGAGGCCGAGGGCGGCGAGGCCCCAGAAGGCGGTGACGCCGAGTCCGGTCCAGAACGGCTGGTAGCTCGAGGCGAACGGGACCGTGATCTCGACCGGCGTGTAGCCGACGTACTGGTCGCCGAGCAGGGAGAGGCCGTGGACGGCGAGAGCGGCGAGGGTGGCGAGCGAGAGCGCCTCGTGCAGGGGGCGGAGCTCGGCGATCCGGCTGCCGCCGCCGCGCGAGCTCGAGAGCAGGCCGATCCCGACGGCGAGGCTCGCGAGGACGAGCGCCGCCGTCCCGGCGGCGCGGCTCGTCACCCAGAACAGGCCGCCGGTCTGAAGCAGGGCATTCATCAGGACTGCGAGGTCGTCAGCGGCGCCGGGGCCGGGGCCGGCGCGGGTGCCGGGGCGACCGTGGTCGGCGCCGGGTTGACCGGGACGACGACGCCCTCGCTGCTCTCACTCTCGACGCCACTCGCCGCCGTGCCCTGCTCGCCGGTCGTGGTCGTGCTCTCGCCGGGGTGGGTCTTCGTCCCGTGCGCGAGCTGGTTGCCGAGCGCGAGGCCCCAGGCGAGGACGAAGGTGGCGGCGGCGCCGGCGACGACCGAGCGCCGGATCAGGCTGATCCGCCGGGCGCGCTCGGCGAGCCGCGCGAGCGCGATC
>DATMCB010000115.1:0-5848 GCA_035558835.1 Solirubrobacterales bacterium | reverse complement strand
GTGGCTCCGAAGAGGACGATCCGGGCGGGCACGATGACGACGATAGCCGCCCCGGCGTCCACGGAGGCCCGGAGCTACCGCGACCGCTTGCGCTTGATCCGGAAGCGGACCTTGTCGGGTGAGGCATCGGCGTTGCCGACGCTGTCGATCGCGCGCACCGACCAGGTGTGCCGGCCCTTTCGGACCTTGCGGGTGACGGGCGACGTGCACGGCTTGAAGGGCTTGCCGTCGAGCGAGCACTCGAAGCTGCCGTCCTCATCCGCGGTGAAGGCCAGCGACACCCTGACCCGCTTCCGCTTGGTCTTCAGCTTCCGCTTCGGGGCGTCGGTGATCGTCGTCTCCGGCGAGTCGGTGTCGACCGCGAACGTCCGCGTGGCGGGCGTCTGGTCGGGGTTGCCGGACGGATCGGTCGCACGGACCTCGAGCGTGTGGCTGCCGTCGGCGAGCGCCGGGGTCGTGTAGGGGGTGCCACAGGTGGAGAAGCTTCCAGCGTCGATCTTGCACTCGAACGTCGAGTTCGGCTCGTCGGATTGGAGGTTGAACGTCGGGGTCGGATCGGACGTCGTCCCGGTCGGCCCGCCCGCGATCGTTGTCTCCGGCGGGTCGCAGTCGATCGGCGTGCCGACGAGCTCGTCGGCGCCGATGTCTGGCGCGGTCGGGCAGACCCCGTTGCCTTCGAGGCTGCGCGCGTCACCGTCGAAGTCGGCGGACCCGGTGAATCCGTCGAGGACGCCGGCGTCGATCGTCGGCGAACCCGCCTGCTGATGGAAGTCGCCCGCGCCGGCGTTGACGAACGAAGGCGCCGCCGTCTGGTTGGTGCCGGTGCCGGGGTCGGTGACGGACGCGACGACTCCGCCGCCGTTGGTCGTCTCCATCTCGGTCGCGTAGTTGGAGTTGATGAGCGTGACCACGGTCGATGCGCCCAATGAGGCGGTTGCGCGGACGTCCGCCAGCGGCGACGGCGAACCGCCGTCGGCGATCACGTTCTTGGCGTCGATCGTGAAGTCGGCCCCGGGGCCGCTGTAATCGAACCCAAGTCCGTAGCTGGTTCCGACGGCGGTGACATTGCGGAGCCGGATCGTGTAGGTGCCCGGGAACGTGCTCAGGTTGGCGCCGACCCCCCGTGAGTTCGTACCCGAGTTCCAGCAGAGCGAGTCGCGAATCGTCGCCGAGTTGAAGACGGAGCAGGCGGTCCCGCCGCCACCCGCCGCGTGGCCGCTGACCCGCTCAACGAGCGCCCCGGCGGCCGACAGGCGCAGCGCCTCGAAGCTCGCCGCTTCGACCCGGAGATCGCGAACGGTCGCGGCATCGCCGATCACGATCCCCGGCGAGCCGCTCGCATTGATGGTCGGGCGCGGCTGCGAGGCCTGCCCATGGAGGTCGATGCTGTCGGCCACCTGGAGGCTGACGATCGTGTAAGTGCCCGGGGTGACGATCACCTCGTCGTCGTCGACCACGCTCCCATCCTCGACGGCGGTATCGAGATCGCAGGGATCGTTCTCGGGACAGGTCGCCGCCGGACCGGTCCCGGCGGGCGCCGCCCAGCGCTGCGCGGCGCTTGCGCTCGCGCTGAGACCAAGCGTTAACACGGCGGTTGCGGCAGCGACCGCCGCCACGCGGGCCGACGTACTGATGCTCATCCCGGAAGTCGTAACGGGACCTCCCATGAGAACGTGACGAGAATCTCAGGGTACGCCTTTCGGGCGTTCTTGTCGAGGCCGCCGCTCTACTGGAAGAGCAGGAAGTCCACCGCCGGATCGAGTCCGAGGACCGAGCGCGGGCTCATCACCCTGGTGTCCAGCGAGTAGAAGATCGAGAAGCCGTTGAAGGCCGCCGGGCTGCTGAGAGCGCGGTAGCCGACGGCCTTGGCGGCGGGGCTGCCGATCCCGTCGAAGTTGAGCGTCACGTCGACGTCGCGGCGCTGGACGATCCGGCGGCGCTTGCGGACCGAGCCGCGGTGGAACTGGTGGACCACGAGCGCCTTCGGCGGCAGGTCGTTCGCGTCGATGATCCGCTGGATCCGCCGCGAGATGCGGTTGATCTCCTTCGCCTCGATCCGGCCGGCGTCGCGGCCGGGGACGCCGCGGGGGCCGACCTCCCATTCCGGATCGATGGAGATGTCGACCTCCGGCTTCTCGAGCCAGCGCTCGAGGGCCTCGACCTCGTCGGCGACCCGGGCCCTGCCGGGCTGGATGTCGAGGACGAGCCGGCCGTCGATCGCCCGCGCCTCGCGCAGGTAGGCGCGGATCAGCCGGGCCGGCTGGCGGGTCCGGTACTTGCGGTCGGGGCCGGGCGTCGAGTTGGCGACGACCGCGATCAGGTCGAATCCGGGAATCACCGGTCGATCGCCGATCCGGGCGTATGGCCGGGCCTGCCTGACGGCCTTGCGGGCCGCCGCCGCCGGGCTGAGCTTGCCGAGGATCGTCGCGCTCAGCTGCGGAGCTCCGTAGAGCGTCAGCAGGCGCCTGCGCGGGAACAGCGTGGCGGGCACCGGCGAGGCGGCGATGCCGCCGGAGCGTGCCGTCCGATCCGCCGAGCGACGGTCGAGCTGGCCGCTGTCGAGCAGCGAGCGGGTGGCGCGGGCGAAGGCCGCGGCGGAAGGGGGATCGCCGCGATCGGGACCGGCGGCGGCCGTTGCCGCGGCGGGAACCAGCGCGAGTAGGAGCAGCGCGGCGAGGAGCAGCAGTGGTCGATGCGGAAGCGTCATCGGATCGCGGTTCGCCCGTCAGGTTGGCATCCCTGCCGCGGCGCCGGGCCGGCAGCCGTCGTGCAAGGGTTCGAGCCGATGCGGATCGGGATCGTCGCCTACTGGTTCAACCGCGGACAGGCCGTCGTCGCCCGGCAGATCCGCGCGACGCTCGACGGCCTCGGGCACGAGACGTTCGTCCTCGCCCGACCGACCCGGAAGACGAACATCAAGCCCGGCTGGGTAGACACCGAGGGCGTCTGGGCGCAGGCGGAGGTGACCGCCGCGAGCGACTACCTGATCCCGGCCGCCGAGTACATGGCCTGGGCCGAGGCGATCGCCCCCGACCTCGTCCTCTTCGACCAGAACTATCAGTTCGACGAGATCGCGCAGCTTCGCGAGTCGGGCGTCCGGACGATCGGGCGATTCGTCTGGGAGCACTTCTCGGCCGAGCACGTCGAACCGGCCCGCCGCGCCTTCGACCGGATCTACTCGCTGACCGCCTCCGAGCGCGACCGCTACGCCGAGCTCGGGATCGACAGCCCCCGCGTCCGCTGGGGCTGCTTCCCCGAGCTGGTCGAGATGGGACAGGCGACCGGAGCTGAAGCCGCCGGAACCGGACGCGAAGCGGAGGATTCCGGCGGGGTTGTCTCGGAGGATTCCGGCGGGGTTGTCTCCCTTCTGTTCCCGGGCGGGTTCATGTCGAAGCGGAAGCCGCTCGCCGAGACGATCGCGGCGTTCCGCGCCGCGCCGGACCCACGGCTCCGGCTGGTCCTCAAGGCGCAGGTGGAGCGGCAGGCGAAGCAGGTGACGCGGATGATCCGCGGCGGCTCGCGATTCGGGCGCCGTGATCGCCGCATCGAGGTGATCACCGCCGACCTGCCGACGGACGAGTACCTGCGCATGTTCGCCACCGCCGACGCCTGCCTGGCGCCGAGCCGCTGGGAGGGCCTCGGGCTCCACCTGTTCGAGGCAACGGCGCTGGGCGTCCCGGTGATCACCAACGACAACCCGCCGATGAACGAGGTCGTCACCGATGGCGTCAACGGGCTGCTCGTCCCCGGAATCCCCGACGGCCATGCTCCCCGGTCCGGCATCCCCGCCTTCGCGCCGGACGTCCCGGCGCTGAGCGCAGCGATCGAACGGGTCGCCGACGACGGGCTCCGAGCCGAGCTCGCCGCCGGCGCTCGGAGGCGGCGCGACGAGCTGAGCTGGGAGCGGACGACGGCCGATCTCGCGGCCTTGATCAGCGACGGTTCCGACTGACCGGAGTACCTTTTCGGGTATGGGCATCGGCCACCGTGCTTACGACGCGACCGTCGGCCGCCTCTTCGCCGGCGTCTACGACCGGCTGATGGCCGACACCGAGGAGGCGGGACTGAGCGACCGCCGCCACACGATCCTCGCCGAGGCCTCCGGCCGGACCGTCGAGCTCGGCGCCGGGACCGGGCTCAACCTCGCCCACTACCCGGACGGGGTCGAGGAGCTGATCCTCACCGAGCCGTTCCCGCCGATGGCCAAGCAGCTCCGCGAGCGCGCCGGCGATGCGGCGACGGTGATCGAGACGCCGGCCGACGCGCTGCCGATCCCGGACGCCTCGATCGACACCGCCGTCGCGACCCTCGTCCTCTGCACGGTCGACGACGTTCCGGCGACGCTGGCCGAGGTCAGCCGGGTGCTGAAGCCCGGCGGCCGCCTGCTGTTCGTCGAGCACGTCCGCTCGTCCGATCCCGGCACCGCCCGCTGGCAGGACCGGCTGCGGGCGCCGTGGCAGTTCGTCGGCCATGGCTGCCGCTGCAACCGCGACACGCTCGCCGCGATCGAGGCCTCGCCGCTCGAGATCGACTCGGTCGAGCACGGCGAGCTGCCGAAGGCGCCGCCGATCGCCCGGCCGCTGGTCGTCGGAAGCGCCCGCAAGCCGGCCTGACCGCGGCCGGCCCGCACGGGGCGGCTTGCAGCGGCGCCGCGGACTGTGAGAGAAATGGGAGCGACGGGACACCCGACCGCGACGAAGAGGAGGAGAGGACCTTGCCCCATTTCATCCTGCTGACGAAGCTGACCAGCGACGGCGTCAAGACGATCAAGAACAACCCCGACCGGATCGCCGAGGTGAACCGGGAGATGGAGCAGATCGGCCTCACCGTCCACCATCAGTGGGCGACGCTCGGCCGCTACGACTTCGTCAGCGTCGTCGAGGCCGAGAGCCCCGAGGCGATGGCCAAGGCCTCGGTCGAGCTCGGCTCCCGCGGGACGACGGTCAACGAGACGCTCGGCGCGATCCCGAGCGACGACTTCGCCGACTCCCTTTGAGCGGCGGCGCAGCGTCCGCCCGAGCGGCGCGATGAGGGTCCTCGTCGTCGGCGGTGGCGGCCGCGAGCACGCGATCGTCCGCGCCCTCGGCCGCTCCGCGCACGCGCCGGAGCTCTTCTGCACACCCGGCAACGCCGGGATCGCCGCCGACGCCGAGGTCGTCGAGGCCACGAAGGGCGTCGTCCCGGCCGCCCTCGACATCGCTGCGGACCTGGTCGTGATCGGTCCCGAGGTTCCGCTCGTCGCGGGCCTCGCCGACGACCTCGAGGAAGCCGGTATCGCCGCCTTCGGCCCGAGCGCCGCCGCCGCCCGCCTCGAGGGCTCGAAGCTCTACGCCAAGGAGGCGATGCGCGAGGCCGGGGTGCCGACCGCCGAGCACCTGCTGGCGGCCTCCCGCGAGCAGGCACTCGCCCACCTCGCCGGCTGCGAATACCCGGTCGTGCTCAAGGCCGACGGGCTCGCCGCCGGCAAGGGCGTGATCATCGCCGCCGACCGCGCCGAGGCGACCGCGGCGGTCGATGCCTTCTTCACCGAACAGCGCTTCGGTGCCACCCAGGTCCTGATCGAGGAGTTCCTCGAGGGCGAGGAGCTGTCGATGCTGGCGATCTGCGACGGCCACAACGTCGTCCCGCTCGCCCCGGCACAGGACTACAAGCGGATCTTCGACGGCGACCGCGGCCCGAACACCGGCGGGATGGGCAGCTACTCGCCGGTCCCGGGGATCGACGAGGACACGGTCGCCCGCACCGTCGCGGACGTCCACGAGCCGATCGTCGAGTTGATGGCGGAGCGCGGCTCGCCGTTCCGTGGCGTCCTCTACGCGGGACTGATGCTGACCGCCGACGGCCCGCG
>DATMCB010000114.1:0-8317 GCA_035558835.1 Solirubrobacterales bacterium | reverse complement strand
TGATCGGTCACAACTGGGGTACCGAGCACGCCGCGACGTGGATCTGGATCCACGGTGCGACGGTCGGCGACGACGGCTCGCGCGGTTACGTCGACCTCGGCGGCGGGCGGATCGGGCTCGGCCCGATCCTGTCGCCCTGGGTGGTCAACGGGGAGATCGTCCATGGCGGCGAGCGGTTCCGGGTCGGTGGGCTCGGCGAGATCCTGCGGACGCGGGTGCGGACCGAGACGACGCGCTGCCGGTTCACGGTCGGCGGCGAGCATCTGACCGCCCGCGGCACCGTCGCCGGCCCCCGCGAGCAGTTCGTCGGCTGGCTCTACGCCGACCCGTCCGGGCCCGGCCATCACTCGCTGCACTGCTCGATCGCCGACCTCGAGGTCGTCGTCAGCCGCCCCGGCCGCCCCGACCTGACGTTCCGGGTCGACGGCGGCGCGACCTACGAGCTCGGCACCCGCAAGACCGACCACGGGATCCCCATTCAGCCGTACGCCGACGGGTAGTCTGAGCGCGGAGAGACGACCTGCGAACGGAGAGGTGGAAATGAGCGGCGCTACGGAGCAGTCGGTGATCGATTCGGTGCCCAAGCAGCTTCTGATCGGCGGCGAGTGGCGGGACGCGAGTGGCGACGGGACGTTCGCCGTCGCCGATCCCGCGACCGGCGAGACGCTCTGCGAGATCGCCGACGCGAGCGCCGATGACGCCGCAGCCGCGCTCGACGCCGCCTGCTCGGCGCAGGAGGAGTGGGCGGCGACCCCCCCGAACAGCCGCAGCGACATCCTCCAGCGCGCCTTCGAGCTGATGGCCGAGCGCAGCGAGGAGCTGGCGCTCCTGATGACGCTCGAGATGGGAAAGGCGATCGCCGAGTCGAAGGGCGAGATCGCCTACGCCGCCGAGTTCTTCCGCTGGAACGCCGGCGAGGCGCTGCGGCTCACCGGCGACTACAAGGTTGCCGGCAACGGCGCCAGCCGGGTGATGGTGATGCGCCAGCCCATCGGTCCCTGCTACCTGATCACCCCGTGGAACTTCCCGACCGCGATGGGCACGCGGAAGATCGGCCCGGCGATCGCCGCCGGCTGCACGATGGTCATGAAGCCGGCCCAGAACACGCCGCTGTCGATGCTCGCGCTCGCGGCGCTGCTCGAGGAGTGCGGCCTCCCCGCCGGCGTCCTCAACATCGTCACCAGCACCTCCTCGAGCGCCGTCTCGAAGCCGATCATCAGCGACCCGCGGCTCCGCAAGCTCAGCTTCACCGGCTCGACCGAGGTCGGCCGGATGCTGATCGAGCAGTCGGCCGAGAACGTCCTCAAGACCTCGATGGAGCTCGGCGGCAATGCCCCGTTCCTGATCTTCGAGGACGCAGACCTCGACGCCGCCGTCGAGGGGGCGATGATCGCGAAGATGCGCAACGTCGGCGAGGCCTGCACCTCGGCGAACCGCTTCCACGTCCACGAGTCGGTCGCCGAGCAGTTCGCCGCCAAGCTGGCCGAGCGGATGGGCAGCCTCAAGATCGGTCGCGGCACCGAGGACGGCGTCGAGGTCGGACCGCTTATCGACGACGACCAGCGGTCGAAGGTCGCCGAGCTCGTCGACGACGCCGTCGGCAAGGGGGCTCGAGCGCTGGTCGGCGGCAAGGTGGTCGAGGGGGCAGGGTCGTTCTACGAGCCGACGGTCCTCGCCGGCATCTCCGACGACGCCCGGCTGCTCAAGGAGGAGATCTTCGGGCCGGTCGCCCCGATCGCCACGTTCACGACCGAGGACGAGGCGATCGCCGCCGCCAACGACACCGAGTTCGGGCTCGTCTCCTACGTCTTCACCGGCGACCTCAAGCGCGCCCTGCGCGTCTGCGAGCGCCTCGAGACGGGGATGATCGGCCTCAACCAGGGGCTCGTCTCGAACGCCGGCGCCCCGTTCGGCGGCGTCAAGGCATCAGGGCTCGGCCGCGAGGGCGGCACCGAGGGCATCCTCGAGTACCTCGAGACGAAATACGTCGCCATCAACCTCTGACGAGCCGGAGGGACCGGCTGCCAAGGACGCAGGAGGCGAAGCGCATGGCGGGCCGTGAGCCGACGGGGACGCCGGCAGCCGGTCTCTCCGGCCGTCAGCGCCCCAGGATCGAGCTGATCAGGCCGCTGCCCGACCGCCGCTGCTCGAGGTAGCACTGGTGGTAGCCCTCGGCCATCCAGAACCCGGTCGCGGGCTCGATCGACGTCGCGATCGGCTCCCCGTAGCGCTCCTGCTGGGCCGCCTTCGAGGCCTCGGCCGCGGCCATCTGCTCGGGAGTGTGGGTGAAGATCACCGTCCGGTACTGATCGCCGATGTCGGGGCCCTGGCGGTTGACCTGAGTCGGGTCGTGCATCGCCCAGAAGTGATCGAGCAGCTCCCCGTAGCTGACCCGGTCGGGGTCGTAGGTGACCCGGACGACCTCGGCGTGACCGGTCGTGCCGGTGCAGACCTGCTCGTAGGTCGGGTCGGCGACGTGACCGCCCTCGTAGCCGACGGCGGTGTCGACGACGCCAGGCACGTCGCGGTAATGAGCCTCGGGCTTCCAGAAGCAGCCGGCGCCGAAGGTCGCGACCTCGGTCCGTTCCGGCGCCCCCGCACCGGGCACGGCGGTGCCCTTCGGCTCGCTCGATCTCGGCTCGGTCATAGGCTTCTCCTCGCGGTCGGGTCACCACCGATGATGACAGGGGCGTCCAGCCGCCCCGGGCCGACCTCAAGTGCCCGGTGGCGTCCCCCGATAGGGATCGTGAAGGCATGTACGTCCTCGAGTTCGTCAACCAGGTCCGGGCAGCGCAGAGCCACCAGGGTCTCGCCCAGCTTCCGCCGGCCGGCGCCGACGGCAGCACGCCGCTGGAGCTGGCGATGGGCTGTCGGCTCGAGCGTGGCGTGATGCGCCTCTCGAGCCCGCAGGCGGCAGCCTCCGTCGCCGATGCGACCGGCCTTCCGGTCGCGACCGACCTGATCTCGGTCGCCCTCCCGCGGGCGCTCGGCCCGCACGCCGCGGCCGTCGCCTCGGCACGTGAGCACGGCGCCAGCGCCGCCGCCGGCTGATCCGCATATCCTCGCCCGATGGCAGGGCTCCGGTTCACGACTGCTGCTGCCGCGACCCTCGCGGTGACACTCGGCGGCACCCCCGCGCAGGCCGATCTCGGCATACCCGGCCGTGAGGCCGATCCGATCGTTCTCCGCGGCGCCGAGACGCCGAAGCTGACCGGCGCCGCCCCCGGCGCGATCGTTGCCTTCAGCCACGATGGCGGCTGGACCCAGGTGCCGGTCCAGGTCGACGAGCGGGCGGTCGTCGATTACGGGGTCGTCCGCCAGATCGGCAACGGCTTCGACCACGAGGCGTACACCGATCCGGGGACCTTCGCCGGCGCCGATCCGGACCCGACCGTCGATGCCGGCGATGAGATCGCCTTCATGGCGAAGGACGCCGGCGGCAGCGCCACGGGCATCCGCAGCCCCGACGGGGTCGTTCCGTCGAGTCGGACCGTCGTCGCGATCGACGACCCCCTCCACCCCGGCAGCGAGCGCTTCGTCTATCTGTTCCGATCCGATTCAGGGCTCGACCCGGCGGCCGGACGCTCGTACGTGGACTACGACTTCTCC
This sequence comes from Solirubrobacterales bacterium, assembly GCA_035558835.1. GTDB lineage: Bacteria > Actinomycetota > Thermoleophilia > Solirubrobacterales > 70-9 > RHKX01. Next base: position 4,708 of record DATMCB010000114.1, on the reverse strand, counting down.
CTCCAGTCGGGCGACTACAAGACGACCTACGACTTCGACGGGGTCGCGAACGTCGAGGCGGACGCACCTCCAGCCAATCCCGAGGACTCAGCCGTGACGACATCGGCATACACCCAGCATCTGCTCTCCCGCTGGGTCACCGATCGGATGACGCTGCGGACCGGGGCCGTTCCGAGCCCCGACATCCTCGACGGCGACAAGGCGCAGGTCAGCCGCGGCTGCGGGCGCAGCGAGCTCACGTTCAGCCGCGGCGGCGGCGGCTTCATCGCCAACATCTCCGGCCCGGTGCGAGCGATCCGCTCCCAGATCGGGGCCAACAGCGGGACCTACACGCAGCGCGACGACGTCTACTACCAGCGTCGCCAGGACACGGTCACCTACCTCCGTGTCCACGCGGGGATCGGTCAGATCTCCCAGTTCCGTGACTTCTCCGCCGCCGCGAGCGGCATGACCTACAGGAGCTCCGCCTACCCGTCCGGGGTGACGATCGACGGCATCCCGGACGCGGGGATCCCCGTCCCGGGCGAAGCTTCAGTCCTGCAGCCGCCGATCGAGTGGGAGCAGGCCACCGGCGGGGCCGGCACGCTCAACACCGTCTCGCGGGTCGACACCAACCTCCCCGGCTACGTTCCCGGCTCGTTCTACCGCGACGAAGGAAGCTCGCCCACGTTCGGTCAGTGCGGCGGCTACGCCGACTCGCTCTCCTACGGCACCAGCGGAGTCGAGTTCAAGAGCTCGGGCGCCAACACCGACCCGACGCTCGGCGCCGCCTACCGCCTGACCGGGACCCGGACCACCTTCTTCGACGGGCCGAACGAGGACGCTGCGGCGGCGGCACGGCGGTCGGAGCAGATCGATGACCCGCTCGCGGTGACGGTCTCGGACGAGCCGGAGCCTGCCCGGCCGGAGCTCGTCGTCAGGGCGGGCGGCGCCCAGAAGCGGGTGCGGCCCGGCGGCAGCGTCCGCATCCCCGTGCGCGTCCGTAACGGCGGGGGCAGCGCGGCCATCGGCGTCGAGGTCTGCGCTCGCGCCCCGAAGCGCACAGCGGCCACCGGCCGGTGCAAGGGGACGAAGCTGCTCGAAGCCGGCGAGGGCTTCCGGGCGAAGCTGCGGATCGATGCCAGGCAGCGGGCCCGGAAGCGGATCCGCATCACCCTCCGCGCGAGCGCCGACAACGCCCGCCGCGACAAGGCCGAGGCGACGATCCGAGTCCGGCGTTGAGTACCTGACGAGCGCGGGAGGCGCGAGGCCAAGGACGCAGGAGGCGAAGCGGCCTGGTGGCCGTGACCGACGAGGACGCCGGCATCGCGTGTCCCGCGCCGTCAGGCGTGTGGACGCGTCATGCCGACGAAGTCGAGCGCCTCGTCGAGGGTCGCCTCGTCGACGCCCTTCTCGATCGCGACCTCGCGGACGGTGCGGCCCGATGACGCCGCCTCCTTGACGATCTCGGCGGCCCGGTCGTAGCCGATGTGCGGGTTCAGCGCCGTCGCGACCTGCAGGGTCGACTCGGCGTGGCGCTGCAACATCTCCTCGTTCGGCTCGATCCCGGCGACGCAGCGGGTGTCGAGGAGCCGGCAGGCGGAGGCGAGCAGCTTGATCGAGTCGAGCATGTTGCGTGCGATCAGCGGGACCCGGACGTTGAGCTCGAACTGGCCCTGCGCGCCGCCGAGGGTGATCGCGGTGTCGTTGCCGATCACCTGATCGCCGACCTGGATCACGACCTCGGGGATCACCGGGTTGACCTTGCCGGGCATGATCGAGGAGCCCTTCTGCAGCTCCGGCAGGCGGATCTCGGCGAGTCCGGCCCGCGGGCCCGAGCCCATCAGCGCGAGGTCGTTGCCGATCTTGATCAGCGAGACCGCGAGCACCTTCAGCGCCCCCGACAGCTCGACGAGCGCGTCGCGGTTCGCCTGCGCCTCGAAGCGGTCGGCCGGCGCCGAGATCGTCAGCCCGCTATCGGTCGTCAGCTTCTCGCGGACGCGATCGGCGAACTCGGCGTGGGTGTTGATGCCGGTCCCGGTGGCAGTCCCACCGAGCGGGATCTGGCCGACGCGCCCGAGCGTGCCGCGGATCCGCTCGGCACCGAGGCGAATCTGCGAGGCGAAGCCCGAGAACTCCTGGCCGAGCGTGACGGGGACGGCGTCCATCAGGTGGGTGCGGCCCGACTTGACGTGGTCGGCGAACTCGGCCCCTTTGCGGTCGAGCGTCGCGACGAGGGCATCGAGCGCCGGCAGCAGGTCGGCACTCGTCTGCTCGAGCGCGGCGAGATGGACCGCCGACGGGAAGACGTCGTTCGACGACTGGCCCATGTTGACGTGGTCGTTCGGATGAGCCTCGTCGCCGGCGATGTTCGCGATCACCTCGTTGGCGTTCATGTTCGAGGAGGTGCCGGAGCCGGTCTGGAAGACGTCGACGGGGAACTGATCGTCGTGCTCGCCGCGGCCGACCGCGTCGCCGGCGGCGGCGATCCGCTCCGCGTGCCCGGCGTCGAGGAGCCCGAGCTCGGCGTTCGTCCGCGCGGCCGCGGCCTTGATCCGGCCGAGCCAGTGGATGACCGGTGCCGGCACCGGATGACCGGAGACGGGGAAGTTCGCCACCGCCTTGTCGGTCTCACCCCCCCAGAGCCGCTCGCCGCTCGTCGTCGCCTGGTCCGTCGATTCCTCAGCCACTTTGCGGTTCTCCGTTCATCGCTTGGGGTACGGAGCCAAGGCTAGATGGTTGGCGCGGCCTAGAATCGGCCGCCGCGATGAGCCGTTACGCACCGGTCGACCCCAAGCAGTCATTCCCGGCCCTCGAGGAGCGGGTGATCGAGCGCTGGCGCGAGGGCGAGACGTTCCGGCGCCAGCTCGAGCTCCGCGCGGGCCGGCCGCTCTGGAGCTTCTACGAGGGGCCGCCGACCGCTAACGGCAAGCCCGGCTCCCACTCCGTCCTCGCCCGCGTCTTCAAGGACATCTATTGCCGCTACAAGGCGATGTGCGGCTTCGAAGTGCCGCGCAAGGGCGGCTGGGACTGCCATGGCCTGCCGGTCGAGCTCGAGATCGAGAAGGAGCTCGGGATCAGCTCGAAGGAGGAGATCGAGGCCTACGGCATCGCCGAGTTCAACCGCCGCTGTCGCGAGTCGGTCTTCGCCTACGTCGGCGACTGGAACCGGCTGGTCGAGCGGATCGGCCACTGGATCGACCTCGACGACCCCTACGTGACGATGGAGACCGACTACATCGAGTCGGTCTGGTGGTCGCTCGCGCAGAACTGGGAGCGCGGCCGCCTCTACGAGGGCCACAAAGTCGTCCCCTACTGCCCGCGCTGCGGGACGGCGCTGAGCTCGCACGAGGTCGCAAGCGGCTACAAGGACGTCGTCGATCCCTCCGTCTACGTGCGGCTGCCGGTCGTGTCCGGCGGCGACGGAGGATCAGCGGTCGAGGCCGGCGACAGCCTGCTGGTCTGGACGACGACGCCGTGGACGCTGATCGCCCACGCGGCGGTCGCGGCCGGGCCCGAGATCGACTACGTGCGGGCACAGCTGCCCGGCGGCGAGATCGTCGTCGTCGCGCTCGCCCTCGCCGACTCGCTCCTCGGCGAGGACTACGAGACCCTCGCGACCTTCCCGGGGACGGCGCTCGAGGGCGTGCGCTACGAGCCGCCGTTCGGCTACATCGCCGGCTCCGACTTCGGCCCGCTCGGCCACTCGGTGCTGATGGCCGACTTCGTGACCACCGAGGACGGCACCGGCCTCGTCCACACGGCCCTCGCGTTCGGAGAGGACGACTTCCGGCTCGGCGAGCAGTACGGGATGACGCTGCAGAACCCGGTCCGTCTCGACGGGACCTACGACGAGCGCGTCCCCGACTTCCAGGGCAGGCTGGTCCGCGATCACAACCCCGAGATCGTCGCCGCCCTCGACGCCGCCGGGCGGCTCTTCAGGGAGGTCCCCTACGAGCACGCCTACCCGCACTGCTGGCGCTGCGAGACGCCGCTGATCTACTACGCGAAGTCGTCCTGGTACCTGCGCACGTCGGAGGTCCGGGACCGGATGCTGGCCGAGAACGAGCGGATCGGCTGGCACCCCGAGCACATCAAGCACGGCCGCTTCGGCAAGTGGCTCGAGGGCAACGTCGACTGGGCGCTCTCGCGCGAGCGCTACTGGGGGACGCCGCTGCCGATCTGGTCCTGCACGGCGGAGGACTGCGACGAGCGTCTCTGCATCGGCTCGATCGCCGCGATCACCGAGCACGGCGGCGAGCTTCCCCGCTCGGAGGCGGGCGAGGTCGACCTCCACCGCCCCTACATCGACGGCGTGACGCTCGACTGCCCGGCCTGCGGGGGCGAGATGGAGCGCGTCCCCGAGGTGATCGACACCTGGTACGACAGCGGCGCGATGCCGTTCGCGCAGCTCCACTACCCGTTCGAGAACGAGTCCGAGTTCGAGCGGCGCTTCCCGGCGGACTTCATCTGCGAGGGCATCGACCAGACGCGCGGCTGGTTCTACTCCCAGCTCGCCGAGTCGGTGCTGCTGTTCGATCAGACCGATTACCTGAACTGCGTCTGCCTCGGCCTGATCCTCGACCCCGAGGGCCGGAAGATGAGCAAGCGCCTCGGCAACCTCGTCGACCCGCACGAGGTGATCGACGCCCACGGCGCCGACGCCTTCCGCTGGTACTACCTCGCCTCCCAGCAGCCGTGGGCCGGCTACCGCTTCAGCGCCGACACC